>DAORKB010000361.1:0-1633 GCA_035439365.1 Bacteroidia bacterium | reverse complement strand
AAGGTGGAACGGCCATACAATATAATGGGTATACAAAACCATTAACAGCAGTACAAGCGGTGACTCCTTCCAGTACCTATCATTTAAAACTTATCATTGCCGATGTATTGGATGGCTCCTATGACTCCGGTGTTTTTATTGAAGAAGGTTCTTTACAATGCGCTTCGGTGGGGATAAATACAACATCGCTGAATACCGGTGTTCAACTATATCCTAATCCGGCAAATGAAGTAATGTATGTTCAAACTCCTGTGAATGGAAACAAGCATATAAACCTTAGTATTTATTCGGTTGTTGGTAAGGTTGTGTACCAGGAAAACTACATTAGCACTACACAACCGCATCAAATAAACACAACTTCCATTGAAGCAAATGGGATTTACTTTGTAAAAATTCAGTCGGGTAATGAAACAATAACAAGAAAAATGAATATCAATCATTGAGATTCCACGCTATTCAAACACCACCGTTTTATTTTTATACACAAAAACCCGGTCATCAAAAACCAAATGCATTGCTTTTGCTAATGCCGAGGTTTCATTCTCCCTCCCTGTACGGATAAGATCTTTTAGTGACAATGAATGATTGACGGGTATAACTTGCTGTGTAATAATTGGCCCTTCATCCAGGTCATTTGTAACAAAATGAGCTGTTGCGCCAATAATTTTAACTCCCCTCTCAAATGCTTGTTTATAAGGATTGGATCCGACAAAAGCAGGTAAAAATGAATGATGAATATTGATGATCCGAAATGGAAAAGCTTTTACAAACTCCGGCGAAAGAATACGCATAAACTTAGCCAATACCAAATAATCGGGTTCATATAAATTAATCAATTCTTTCAATCCCGCTTCAAACTCGCCTTTACTTTTTTTCTCATGTGTAACCAGGTGAAATGGGATCTTAAAACGCTCCGTGATCTCTTTCAGATCCGGATGATTACCGATAACACACTGAACACTTGCTCCCAACGTTTTGAAATAGTTACGGGTTAAAATATCGGTCAGGCAATGATATTCCTTTGTTACCAATACCACAATGTTTTTATCAGGTATAGGGTTAACCACTACTTTGGAATGTAGGGGCAATACTTTCAGTAGTTTCTTTTCTATCTGACTTGTGTTTTTAATACTGTCAACCACAATACGGGCAAAGAATTTATTCTCCTCCACATCTACATATTCACGCATGGAAATAATGTTATACCCTGCATCTGCAAGCACTTTGGAAATAGCTGCAACCAAGCCCACTTTGTCAGCACACTGAACGACAATAATCATGTTTATTTATTTTTGTTACGAATTTTATTTTAATGCTGCGTATAAAATTTCTACCGGATGAAAAGCTTTCTTGCCTGTTCCATCCGCTATCTGATGACGGCAGCTTGTTCCTGATGCTGAAATAATCGTTGATTCCGGTTCGGATCGTATAGCTGGGAATAAAACCAATTCACCTATTTTCATCGATATATCATAATGTTCCTGTTCATATCCAAATGAACCTGCCATACCGCAACAACCACTAGGTATATTCAACACCGTATAATTTTTGGGAAGGGATAAGATCTTTTTTAAAGGGACCAATGAAGATAGTGCCTTTTGAAAGCAATGTCCATGCATACGTATGCGAGCTT
>DAORKB010000360.1:0-1650 GCA_035439365.1 Bacteroidia bacterium | reverse complement strand
TCGGGAACTTGTGTGGGATCAAACCAGTTTCCAATAAATTCAATGTTTTGATGATCGTATTGTGCGTTCGAAAAAAGCGACAAACAAATAAATGCGGAGATAATGTAAAATTTTTTCATGTGAAAGGTTTGATTCACTTAAAGGTAAGATATTTTAAAGAAAAGACATATTATTTTAACAGGTTCTTTGGTTTCCCTGGAAATAAAAAGGAAAGGAGTTACTTGTTCGCATGCCGTGTGGGCTGTGTCCGTTTGAGCGGAGTCGAGAACTGTGGGGTGGCTTCAAGTGCTTACAAGCTTACACGCTGTTCTCGACTCCGCTCGAACGGACACCTTGCGCACACTTCATCAACATTTTAAAGGTGGCACTTTAATTAAATAGTTCAATTTGCTTTAGTGCAAAAAACTACAACGTTTTGATAAGTTCTTTGAACAAAAATGTCATTTTCTTTTCAGAAATGGCTGCAACGCGTTGAACCTCCTCATGTGTGATTTTTTCGATTTTTCCGGGAATTCCCAAATCTGTAATAATTGAAATTGCAAAACAAGTGATGCCCATATGACGCGCAACAATAATTTCCGGAACGGTACTCATCCCAACGGTATCAGCTCCCCATATTCTGAGCATTTTATATTCAGCAGGTGTTTCAAAGGTAGGTCCGGATAAACCTAAGTAAACCCCTTCCTGTAGATCTATCGAGTTTTTTGCTGCAATATCCTTTACACGTAAAATCAATTCTTTATCATATACATCGCTCATATCCGGGAAACGAGGGCCTAGCTCTCGAATATTCGGGCCGATCAATGGATTGGTACCAATAAAATTGATATGATCGTTTATGATCATTAAATCACCGACTTCAAAATTGGGGTTCATTCCACCAGAAGCATTGGAAACAAAGAGCTGCTGAATTCCTAAAAATTTCATAACCCGAACAGGGAAAGTAACCTCCTGCAAGGTATAGCCTTCATAAAAATGAAATCGTCCTTGCATAACCACCACCTTTTTTCCACTTAATTCACCGAAAATCAATTTCCCGCTATGCCCCTCTACCGTTGATAACCTGAAGTTTGGTATGTCTTCGTAGGAAAGTGTATGCTTGATGTTGATTTGTTCAACCAAGCCACCAAGGCCGGTTCCAAGAATAATTCCGATATCTGGTTTAAACGATATTTTACTTTGAATGAAGGTTGCTGTTTCTTTGATTTGCTCTAACATAATTTAGGATTTGTGTATTCAATGCATGTTTGTCTTTATCATCAAATACAATTTCTATTGGGATATAAAATAAAGGCAGGTCTTTCAAAATGGTTGAAAAGTCCGTATTCTTTAATCGCATGGCATCTTTTTCTGTTGTAAGAATAAGTTTGTTTGTAGCAGTAATACCATCAAAAGCAGACTTTATTTTTTCAATATCTCTTTTTGAAAAATCGTGGTGATCGGGAAATTTTAAATGCGTAATGTTTTTTATTTTGTTTTTCAGATAGTAGGAAAGTGAAGAGGTATTTGCGATTCCGGTCAGGAGTAATATGGAATAATTTCGTTCGAAATAATACTCTTTTGTAAATGGATTTTTGGCAATATTTAACGGGATGAAATCACCGTACTTAATGGATGAAAAATAAACATGCTGATGAGCTGCCGGTTTTA
>DAORKB010000359.1:0-1728 GCA_035439365.1 Bacteroidia bacterium | reverse complement strand
GTTATTGCATTTTTCATGTTCTATTATTTTTTATTAATCGGTTACTTATTTTATTATGCTTTTTGTGAATCGTATACTTCAATGATTTTCTTTACCAGTTTATGCCGAATCACATCTTTACTATCAAGTTCAACGATAGCTATTCCTTCTACTTTATTTAACAGCTTTAACGCCTGAGGCAATCCGGATGGTTGATGCTTTGGCAAATCAATTTGTGTGATATCACCTGTTATGATGAATTTTGCAGAAGAGCCCATACGTGTTAAAAACATTTTAAGCTGACCGGTTGTTGCATTTTGTGCTTCATCCAAAATAACAAATGCATTGTCCAGTGTCCGACCCCGCATAAAAGCAAGCGGTGCAATTTGAATCACCCTGTTTTCCAAATAAAAAGCAAGTTTTTCCGGAGCAATCATATCCAGCAATGCATCATACAATGGTTGCAGGTAAGGATCCAGTTTCTCTTTTAAATCACCTGGTAAAAATCCAAGGTTCTCACCGGCTTCAACAGCTGGTCGGGTTAAAATTATTTTTTTTACTTCCTTATTTTTTAATGCTCTAACAGCTAGCGCCACTGCTGTGTACGTTTTACCTGTTCCTGCAGGGCCTATTGCAAACACCATATCATGTTTGGAAACACTGTCAACAATTCTGCGTTGATTGTCGGTTCTCGCTTTTACAATGATTCCGCCGTTTCCAAAAACCAGCACATCATCACTTGTAAAATCATCCGTACCGTTTTCTTTTTTTGCTGCACGTCCGGAGCCGTTCAGGATTTGCTCAACTGCATTCTCCGTTAAATTGCCAAAACGATTGTAATACGCAACCAGAATATTGATGGTCATTTCCAACTGATTCAAATCCTCCTCTTCACCATTGGCTTTTATGATTTCGCCACGGGCAACAATTTTTAATTTGGGAAAACGCTTTCTGATTAACGCTAACTTAGAGTCATTTACACCATACAAATCAATGGGTGCAATATCTTCAAGTATGATCTTTTTTTCACTCAATTTGGGAATCGATTTTTTTAATTTATGCTTTGTTCCAGAGGTATTTAAAATTATAATTTTTTGGAAGAACAAAAATAACATATTTTTGTGTATTCAAAAGGCGTTCACACAAACCTAAAGGTAAATTTACGAACAATGGCCATCATAACGTTAACAACGGATTTTGGATTAAAGGATCATTACGCAGGAGCTGTAAAGGGGGCCATTCTAAAGGAACTGCCGGGAGCCACCATTGTTGACATTTCTCACCAGATTGAAAAATATAATATTCAGGATGCTTCATACATCTTAAGAGCTTGTTATACCGATTTTCCAAAGGGAACAGTTCACATCATCGGATTAATCAGCGAATTTGTGGCTACAGCTGGATACATTGCTGTTGAAGCATCCGGTCATTATTTTATCGGAGCAGACAATGGTATTTTTTCGCTCTTATTTGACGAACCCCCTTCTAAAATTATTGAAATTGCTATTCCTAATAATCAGGAATTAAGTTTTCCTGTTCGCGATATTTTTGTAAAACCAGCATGTTTGCTGGCAAATGGCGGTCAAATCGAACACATTGGCACACCCAAAAAGAACTTACTGCAACGCATTCCCTTTCGCGCAGCTTCTATGGGAGACAATATCCGCGGAAGTATTATTTACGTCGATTCATACGGAAATACAATCACCAATATTCACAAACAACTATTCGATCAGGTGGGGAAAGGCC
>DAORKB010000358.1:0-1805 GCA_035439365.1 Bacteroidia bacterium | reverse complement strand
CAACCGCTACCGTACAGAATAATTTATACAAACACCAATGGGACCTGGTACATGACCCGGATTTTGTGGGATGGTTTGAAGGAGATGATGAGGAAGCGGAGCTTGTGACCGGACCAACAGTTGATTCTTTGAAGTTGTACAATGGTTCAACGGAAATCAAAGGAGCATCCTATCAATTAATATCAGCTGTTCCTCAAATGCCTGATATAAAAATAAAGCCCAGCAAAAAAGATTATACTGGCTCAGAGGAGATAGAAGTACGTATTAAGGTAATTGATCAACGTATGAACTCAAGTAATGTGCGAGTTAGAAATGACAGTACTTTTTATCCTAGTGATGGTTGGAAAAAAGTTAAAATAAATACGGAGTGGGATGTAGATTTTGGAACAGAAATGCGGGGCGGAAAGGCAATTATATATTTTAAATCGGGTGGCGTAACAAAATCCGTGGAGTTTTACATCCGTGGCACAAATCCAACGGAAGACCAGGTAAGAAACTATTTAACGACTCAAAATTATACAGAATGGTACTTAATAAAAATAATTCGACACGAATCAGTGAGTGTTGTTTTAGGACAACCTATGAGGCAATTCCGTATCGGAACTAATTATAATCAAACCTGGTTATGGAGCTCCCCGGGTTGTCCTACTTTAGGTGCCCCTCGAGGATTTGGTTTAATGCAGTTAGATAACTTTGGGGCTGGAGTTTATCCGACAGCAGATCAGGTTTGGAATTGGAAGGCAAACATAGATAGAGGAGTGGAGTATGTAAGAACCGAGAAAAAAAATTGGGCTACAAATCGAATGAATAATTACAAACGGGTTGGTGGGCCAATTGATAATTGGAACAAAAAGCATCAGGATAATTTAGTGAATGATAGTATTTTTATAGCAAGTGGAGAAGGACAAGGTACAAAGGTTTTGACAATTCAAGAGGGAGGCGCCGCGATTAATGAAACGTTTGCAATGACACCACAAGGAACGCAAAAAAGCATTATAGATGCACTTACCTTAAGGGCATATAATGGGGGAGCGTATTGTACGCTGGTTGTACCTTCTGAAGACAGTAAAGAAAAGCCTTATTGGAAAGTAAATAGGGTAAATACACTTAATCCACCATTTAATTACGTGGCACGCATTTGTGAAACGAACCCTTAATTAAAGTACAGATATGAATTATAAATTAATCTTTTTTTTCATCATTTGCATTCAGAGTGCTAATTCTCAAAATCAGTTATTTTTTGTAAAAGCTACAACGGTTGATGATCCATATATCTACAATGTCACCATCCCAGCCTGCGTTTATAAATATGAGAGGGATTCTATGATATTGAAGCAAGTGCTGCCCCTCTCATCAAGCCAATTATGGTTTAAAGACATGTCCTATAATTACGATGCAAAAGTCATGGTGATTACGCAAGAAGTAAAAAAAACATTTGAAGAGAGAGTGTTCTTACTTAAAACAGATAAGTTAGATACATTGATCTCGTTTCCTGAAATCTGCCCTAAAAACTACCGGTATGCATGGTACAATTTTATTGAAGAAGAAAATATTCCGTATTTGCTGCTTACTTGTGGTAATTCGGATGATAATAAAAGGGATTATTTTGTTGGCTTAAACTTAAAGGATTTATCTCAGAAGGAATTTAATGTAAATGACTTTAAACACATTTTAATATCGGGAAATTCACACTTTCAATATAACATGACTGATGTTGTAGATGGAAGCATAGATGAAAAATCAGGAAAAGTACAAATGGCAATTATAAAAACAATCAAACCTGATTTTAGTGACAGACCGGTGTT
>DAORKB010000357.1:0-1831 GCA_035439365.1 Bacteroidia bacterium | reverse complement strand
AAGATAAAAAGAATGGCAAACAGCAATTGATGTTGAATAGAAAGGGTGCAGCCAGCTCCAGGAAACCAAGTACACAAAAAGTAGAAAATGATATTGCAATTGCAGAAGATGTTAATCACATTCGTGTTGGTGCAACGGCAAAAGATAAAAAAACAGCGAAATCTGTGCATGCAGAGATTGTGGTAACAGAGTTAGGAACTGAAAGACCTGTTGTATTTAAAGGCACGGGTGATAAATGGCAGGGAGTAATTGATAAAGATAAAAAATACAAATTACAGGGTAAAGCACTGGGTTACCAGGATGCTGAGATGGAGATTGATTCCAGCAGTAAGGATGTTGTATTATTGATGGAGGCGTTAAAAGTAGGAGATAACTTTGTGATGAACAGCATTTATTTTCATCCGAATACCTATGCACTGAAACGGGAATCGGAGGCAGATCTTCAAAAGTTGCTGGAATTTTTAATTGAAAACCCCGGAACGCACATTGAAATACAAGGCCATACCAATGGAGATAAACGAATAGCAAGGAAAAAAGGAAGTAAAAGCCTTGGACAGGAATGGAGTTTTAGTGGTAGCTCTAAAAAATTGTCGGCTCACCGTGCAGAAGTGATCAGAGATGTATTGATTCAAAATGGAATTGCCCCAGGGCGTTTAACGATAAAAGGCTATGGCGGAAGCAAGCCTATTGTGGAGCATCCCGAAACCATGTCGCAAGGGCAAAAGAATATTCGGGTTGAGATTGAAATTATAAAGAAATAAAACATCATTTCCGCGATTTAATCCTATTTTCGAACTGCTTAAATTTGATGAGTTTTAAAAATTTAAAAACAATGACACGATTCTGCAAGCAAGTACTAACTATCTTTTTGACATTTTCTCTGTGTTCCGCTGTTGCTCAAAATGCAGAAGCATCTTTTAAATTATTAAAGGCAGAAATACCAAAAACAAAAGCAGCAAGTTTTTCCTTCAATTCATGGAACGAGTTGGCTAATATGATTAATGAAACGAAGCAAGATACCACCTCTCAAAAAAAAATGGATTATTTAATACCGGTTTATGAAACAGGGGTAAATAGTCTGAATACTGCTGTTCGTCAATTCGCTGTTGAAGTTTTAGTTAAAAGTTTGGGCAGTAATCCTATTCTTACACGAAATGCAATTGAACGCATGCAAAATTTCAGACGTGCAGATTTTACGGAAATAACACGCTTGAATTTAAAAACGGCTTTAAGTACTGTATCGAACAACAAAGGTGACTTAGCAAAATTAGTTGCTTTTACCTGCGGAAATGAAGCAATACAATCGTTGCAAAATGAAATGCTGACTGCTACGTTGAACAAGCATGATCAAAAGGATTTTAGACTGGCACTGATACGAGCGGGTGATGCAAAGTTTGAACCCAAGTTATTTAAATCGGCCAAAGAGCAAGTGGTGAATGATCGTTTTGTTTATACCCTGACAAATGATTTAACGTATACCAGAAGCAAATTGATTTTTGATTATTTATTGGAGTTGATCATGAGTGATGAAAAAAAATGTACGAGTGCAAACAATGATAACCCAGAGCCAATGATATGTGCATACAGGTTGATAGAGAAGGTTGCTCCCTGCATTATTAATTTTCCGGCGAAAGTGAATGCTTATGGTGAGTTGGAAACAAAAGATTACTCCAAATTATTAACAGAAGTAAGAGAATGGATAAGCAAAAATAGGAATACTTATCAGTTAAATGTATCAACCTATTAGAATAAAAAAAGGATGAAGAAAATAAACAGGAAATACACAATTGGTTTTTTACTTGTTTTGTTAGTGGCCTACCTCGCTATACTT
>DAORKB010000356.1:0-1854 GCA_035439365.1 Bacteroidia bacterium | reverse complement strand
TGTGTTGGGATTATAAATCATACAAAATGAAAATTGAAAAGGTGTTTGAGAAATCAAACACCTTTTTTTATGATTTAGTTCGAATGGAAATAAATGATTTTTATAAATGGACAATTTATAAGAACCGTTAAATAACGATAATCGCCGGTAACTCATTATTCGTCCCCTTTTACTTACCGTTAAATAGGTTGTTCCTCCATTAACTAAATAAGCAGTTTACAATGCAAGTTGCCAATCTACTTTTGGTTCAAATACAAAAGAAAGGAGGTAACTATAATAAACATGCACTAAAATTATCTTTTAGGGCTTCCTGAGAGCGCAAAAGATGCAACTATCAGTGGCGCTGTTGCAGTTCACACTGTACAATCTTTTTACTTATTATAAAAATTAATATCTAAAACAATGAAAACAAAAAATCTAATCCTTTTTTTTATATTACTTCAATTTGCATTTACTCCAAGGGCAAATGCCTGTGGTTCTTTTTTTCTAAAGCCAACAGCCAGTTATTTTGACTATTCGAACAGAACCGGTAGAGTTGTTGTTTCAGTTGAAACATCATCAAAGGATGAAGCCCGCTGGGTGACTTTAACCGGATGGAAAACCACTTGCGGTCCATTTTATCCACAGGGCGGGATGAATTTCGAAGTGTATTTGAGCAATCAGGTAACACTAAGTAGCAGTGCTATTTTGGTAGCTACCGTTTCAAACGTGCCACAAAATTATACAAACTCATATACAGTCTCCACAGCCGATGGTCTCTTTCGTACTACATATGATCGAACATGGAATGACGTATCATTAAATTATACACTTCCTTCATCTATATCTAATTGTGCATACAGTTCGACATACAGGTATACAATTGTTAAATGTATTTATCCTGAAGATAACACTCAAACAAGCAATGCACCGATCACGAACCCGCAACTAGGAACTCCTTTTTTCACAACCACGACAACAAAGTATTGTTTGACAAGTGTTAATTCAGCACAAATCTGTATTAATCCGGTACCTACAGCCATGTCTTACAATTGGATTTATCCAAGTGGATGGTCAGGACCTGCTACTTCAACAAGTACTTGCATTACTGTAAATTTTAACGGAGTAGCTCAAACCGGAAATATCTGTTGTACAGCTAACTTTTCATGTGGTTCACAAACAAGTTCCTGTTTATCAGTAACAACGCATGCTTCCCTTCCAACAGATGCTGGCGTTTATTGGGAGCCTCCAACTGTTCAATCTACTCCAACTCCTGCCAAAAAGAATGTTACCGTGTATTTAGGAACCTACTACTGGAGTGTTAGTTTATCCCAGATAGGTTCAAACGGATTGTACCAGTCATCGCTTATCCGAAGTAATGAAGCAGATGCAAACCCTTCCGGATATCCTGTTTCTGTGATCATGAAAAATTCTGATATTTTAACGGTCAATGCTTATAATAAAAATTCCTGTGGCAGATCAGAAGGTGTAGGAAAAGGATATAAAATGGTGAATGGTCAATTGCAACCTTACGAATTATTTAGAATGAATACAGCAATTGAACCAGTGGCCGAACAAGCCGTTACAATTTTCCCGAATCCAGCTTCTTCTTCCATAACTGTGCAAATAGAAAATTTACCGGCCAATTGTAAAATAACAATGTATGATGTCATTGGAAAGAAAGTGAAAGAGTCAGTAGGGATAGAGCGTGATAAAACAGAAATGAATGTTTCGGATTTGGAAAATGGGATTTATTTCTTACAAGTAGAAAATGAAAATGTAATCGTCAGAAAAGAAAAAGTAATTGTAGCGCATTAAATGGAGATAATTTAATTCACTCCGAGTAAAAAAAATGTAAAGGGTGCCTGATTTTTC
>DAORKB010000355.1:0-1917 GCA_035439365.1 Bacteroidia bacterium | reverse complement strand
CACGATTTTAATTGTGGGCTGAAAGCTTATAAAAAAGAGGTCGTAAAAAATATTGAAGTATACGGTGAAATGCATCGCTATATACCCGTTATTGCCAAATGGGCCGGTTTTATTAAGATTGAAGAGAAAGTGGTTCAGCACCGTGAACGTAAATATGGTGTCACCAAATTTGGTCTGGAACGTTTCTTAAATGGATTCCTGGATTTATTATCCATCACATTTGTTTCTAAATTTGGGAAAAAACCCATGCATTTCTTTGGGTTATGGGGTACCATTGCTTTTTTATTTGGAGGTGGAGTTTCTTTTTATCTGGTGCTGCAAAAATTCAGGAAATCAATAATGAATATTCCAACGCGTGATGTCACAGATAAACCATTGTTCTACATTGCACTGGCCATCATGATTATAGGGACACAGTTATTTCTTGCCGGTTATTTGGGCGAATTGATTTCCCGAAGCTCAAATAACAGAAATAACTATCAGGTCTCAAAACGCCTGTAATAACCACATAGCTTCAGCGAAGGCGGGTTACCGGTACATCAAAAAAATAGTCGGTTTTTTATTGATATCCGGTAATTGTTTTTTCCATTCAGCAATACGTTTTGTTTTTATGAACTCGCTTGAAAGTGTTATATCACAAGCAATACAAAGGAGCGTGTTTCCATCACACGAACTCAAAATATCTTCTAATAAATGGGTATTACGGTAAGGGGTTTCAATAAATAACTGGGTCTGCTTTTTACCTGCCGCCTTTTCCAATTCTTTTAATTTTTTGATGCGCTCACCACGTTCTTTCGGTAAATACCCATGGAACGTAAAGCTCTGCCCGTTGAAACCAGAGGCCATTAAGGAAAGCAGGATAGAAGAAGGGCCAACCAATGGCACAACTTTAATGTTTCGATCATGTGCAATAGCCACGACTTCTGCACCAGGGTCGGCAACTCCGGGACAACCAGCTTCTGAAATAACACCGATGTTTTTTCCTTCCGCAATGGATTTCAAGTATCCTGAAATCTCATGTACAGGTGTATGCTGATTTAAAGGGTGTAATATGATTTCCTGCAAAGGCTTTTGAATACCCAGTTTTTTCAGGTAGTGTCGGGCCGACTTCTCATTCTCCACAATATATTCATCAATCTGGTTAATGATATGCGTTATTTTCACCGGAATAACGTCCGCTGTTTCTGCAGTATCACCAAGGGTTGTGGGTATAAGGTATAACGTGCCTTTTGTTGTCATGTCCATTTTTTTCAATTACATCTTTTTCAACGACTCTATAATTACATCACAAGCTTTATCCAATAAAATGTATACATTTTCAAAACCCTGTTCACCGCCAAAGTATGGATCTGGAACAGACATATTCGAATTGGGATAAACGCGGTTTAAAATGAGTTCTACTTTATACCTGTCCTGATCATTCCGTGCAAGTGAAATTATATCAGCATAGTTGGAGCTATCCATTGCAAAAATGTAATCAAATTTATCAAAATCAGCCACTGTGAATTGGCGGGCACATAGATGGGAAATATCAATCTGGTGCCGTTTTGCGTTCAAAATGGTGCGCTTGTCCGGGTGATCCCCAATGTGATAATTGGATGTTCCTGCCGAATCAATCAGAATATCCAAATCCGCTTTTTCTGCTTTATCTCTCAAAATACCTTCTGCGATAGGGGATCTGCAAATGTTACCCAAACACACCATTAAAATTTTTGTCATTGGTATTGTAATTTAAATAAAAATAGGAATCTGCCTTCGCAGATTCCTATTTTATAATTTCCATTCAATATTTTTGATTATTGAATGCTTATTTTTTTATTTAGTTCATCAATGTAATTCTTGAAACGCTTGTCGGTATCCATAAGGTTATTGACAGTGCGGCAAGCATGTAATACCGTTGCATGATCCTTTCCACCG
>DAORKB010000354.1:0-1944 GCA_035439365.1 Bacteroidia bacterium | reverse complement strand
ATATTTTGAGAAATAAAGTTTACTTCCATCCGGTGACCAACTTAAATCGTATACGCCATAACCTCTTCCATTCATTCGAGCAGGAAAGCTGGGTACGACCGTTTGATTGGTAATTTCACCGGTTGCTGTATTGAAATCCATTATCAAAACATCTTCAAAATCATTGCAACTTGCAATAGAAAGTTTATTGTTGGCCCCGCAAAATCGTATGGCTCTGATATCAGATGGTTGATTTAACAATGGGTAAGAGTTTACAAGTGATGCACCTGCAGCATTAAATTTAAAAACGCTTACGGCAGAAGGCGTGTTAGAAGTGGCTAGTATCCAATAGTCATGGCTTTTAGCAGATGGAACAATTTCAATTCCTTCAACAGTATTATTACTAATCTGGATATTTTTAACGCTTGGAGAAACATCACCTTTGGGGTTAAAAACCGTGCCGTTACCCGGTAAATTCATATCCACCATCGAATAATATAACCTGCGTTGTCCGTCTCCTTCGCCAGTTGCATCATTATGAAAAATGTAATAACGGTTACATAACGTAGGATCCATTACTATTTTGCCACTTCCCCAGGATGACGTTAAAGCAACTAACCCATATCCGTTTGGCATTACATGATGCGTGGCATCAATAACGACATTTCCATCGGTATAAAATTTTAAAGCACCGGTTTGAGGGTCCGAAAGCACTGAGCAGCCTTCTTCTCCAAAAGGAGTGTATCCGTTTGGAGTTACAGTTAGTGTTCCGTTGGATAAAAATTTAAGTGAACTACACGTTGACCCAAAATACCAGTTGGACATTTCCTGCTGGCTCAATACAACTTTAGCGAAAAAGAGAAGTGTAATTAAAAATGATATGTTTGCCCATCTTTTCATCAACTACAATGATTCACTCTTAACGAATGTAAATGCAGGGAAGATCGGGCCAAATTAAAGTAATAGAAAATGGTACCAGGAAGTTAATTATTGCAAGGCATTACTGATCTATCTCTTTTTGCACAGCTTAAAGTTGGGGAAGTGAAACCACAATTTACAGTGCAATAATTGAGAAAGCTGTTGAAATTTTTATAGTTTTGTAGGCTAATTAACAAGGCAATATTAGGTAAAACAAATGTTTAGGGTATGAGTCTGAATACAATTGTAAAAAAAATCGCGAAGCGGAAAGAGATAGAATCAAAGCCTCCGGTTTTGATTGATATTGGTGCATCCGGAGAGTTAAACTCAGTTTGGAAAAGAATTGCGCCTTTTTCCATTTGTATTGCTTTTGATGCGGATAAACGGGAATTTGATTATATAGAAAAAACAGATTCTGTTTTTAAGAAACAATATGTTGTAAACAAAATTGTTGTAGCATCTGCAGATAAAAAGCAGGCTCCTTTCTATCTTACCAAGAGCCCATTCTGCTCCAGTTTGTTGAAACCGGATCTGGAATCGTTAAAGGATTTTCAATTTTCAGATTTATTTGAAATTCAGGAGACAGTTGAAATTGATGTGATTGAATTAAAGGATGTTTTATCGCAATTAAATCTCACTTATATCGACTGGTTTAAAACAGATTCTCAGGGAACTGACTTACGGCTATTTAAATCATTGGTAAAAGAATTACAGGATAGAGTACTTGTATTGGAACTTGAACCAGGATTGATTGATGCATATAAAAATGAAGACAAAGCAATTGATGTAATGAATTATATGGAAAAGCAACCCTTTTTTATTACAGATTACACAGTTAAAGGTGCTTTAAGAATACCTGCTCAATCCTTTAATGAAGTATTTAAGAATGATTTTTTAAAAAAAATGGCCACCCATACGCATAAAATAATGCCTAGTTGGGTAGAAATGGGGTATATGAATAAATTGGATGATCCAAATTTTACATCCCGTGAGTTCTTATTAAGCTGGTTATATGCAACTCTTAAGGAACACCATGATATAGCGTAT
>DAORKB010000353.1:0-1979 GCA_035439365.1 Bacteroidia bacterium | reverse complement strand
CCAGGTATGCACCGGCACCTTCTGGTGAAGAAGCAGTTTGATGGTAAGCATCATTAGCATTTCCATAGCCTGTTAATTCGGCTAATATTTTTTTGTTTTTTGCAGCTTGTTCTGATTCAATAACCAGGAAACCTGCGCCTTCTCCAAGGTTTAACCCTTTTCGTTCGGCATCAAAAGGTTTACAATGTTGTGAATCCAAAATCATCAGTGTCATAAAACCATTGATGGTAAAGCGGGATAGTGCATCGGTACCTCCCACAATTACCCGATCCAACAAACCGTGTTTGATTAGCCGGGCACCATACATAATGGAGTTAGCAGAGGAGGAGCAGGCTGTACTAATGGTAGAAACATAATCTTTGAAACCCAATTCATCTGCAATAAATTCGGTGCTATCTCCACATTCATGTGTTTCAATATATTTTAACCAGTCGCCCGTTTTTTCAGGGTTCAGATAGTCCAGCCATAGATTCTCTGTAATTCCCATACCACCAACACTTGTGGCTGATATTATTCCAGTACGTAATCCATCTTCGGTAGAGAGCTTTGCTTGTGTTGCAGCTTCTCTGGCTGCAATAAGTCCAAGTAGTGCAGTTCGGGTTGTTTTGAAATCAGCAGGTAAACCACACAACTCTATTAGTTGTGCATCGCTCAAATCAATTTCACCAACAGGAACGGTATCCTGGTGCCTTGTACGCAAGTGCCGTAGTTTATGAACTCCGGTACGTTTATTATTCAAGGCATCCAACGATTCTGCAACATTGTTTCCAATAGCAGAAATAATTCCCAGACCTGTTATGTAAATTCTACTACTCACTAGTTTCTATTGTCCTGAATATATTGCGCCATTGTTGTTACTGATTGAAAAATCTTTTTTCCATCTGCAGGGTTCGCAATTTTGATCCCATAATTTTTTTCCAATAATACAATTAGTTCCAGTGCATCGATAGAATCTAATCCTAAACCTTCACCAAAAAGAGGTGCATCGTTTTTAATGTCTTCTTTTTTGATGTCTTCCAAATTCAGCTGTTCAATTATTTCACCTTTTAGCTGATCGATTAATTCATTCATGTTGTTTGTTTTATAGTTGATTTAAGATTAATGCAAAAATAGCTTTTCTAACTCTTCCGGTGTATGCTTTACATTTAATATTCCCGACTGTTTTTCAACAGTATACAAACAAGCATGATAGTTTTCGTCATAAAAATCAACCCAACCCGCAATACAACATGCTGCTTTTCCACTATCTAAAAGCGAATTTACATAATCGCTCATAAAATCACTGTTAAAAGTATCAAAGATAAAAAAAGCATTCTCACCTTTCATGCTATTTTTAATTGCAATTTCCGCAATTAAAATATTGGGCAATGTATATACAAATGCTGAAGGACTGGGGAAATAATTGTTTTTATCGGTAATTGTTCGTTGATGTTCCTGGTCAATATCCATGGAAGATGCGCTGTTGCTTATCACAATAGCGATATCTTCGGCTTTGTATTTTTCAGAAAGCGAGCTGTTTTTTAAAAGCAGTTCAGAAGTAATAAATGCCAGTTTACAAAGATTGTCCATCTTGTAAAACTTTGCATAATTGAATTGATAATGTTTGTATACGGATTTTAAAAAATCAAGCGGAGTAGTTGTTGATTCTTCTGTAAATGCAATGGAATGGTTCACATTAACCAGCCCCGACCGGATCGTACAAAAAGAGGTGATATGGTTTTGTTGCATGCTCATACTTAATTACTGTAATGATTGTTTTTGAAACAAGACTGCTGCATTACAACCACCAAATCCCGCTGCCGTCTTTAAACATGTATTTACCACTGCTTGCTGTGTTGACTGTATAATGTTAATGGGTTTACTTACGCCTAATTTATTGAAATGATAGGTTCCGATAAGCGTGTTGTTGTGCATGGAATGGATACCAACAATGGACTCTATAACACCGGCGGCACCCAATGTATGTCCAAAATAACTTT
>DAORKB010000352.1:0-2090 GCA_035439365.1 Bacteroidia bacterium | reverse complement strand
GTCTCAAATAAAAAACCGGCAAATTTTATGACCAGGAGTTTGACAGCATAAATCGACAATATTATAATCGCGGTTATAAAAAATAAGCTCACAGGGTTTTGGGTTTGTAAAAAACCAAAATAAGTAGTCGTTTGATAAAAAAATAAAGAGCTTGTGAGCACAAACAAAGCCGATAAAAAGATCACCAACCGGTTCCCCACGGCTCCCCCCTCCCGGGCAAATTGATTTGCATACCTGCCTATAAACAATCCTTTCGTTATTTGACTTAGCCGTTTTCTATTTGAAATATACAACCAAACAAAAAGAATGTAGGAAAAGCACAAAACACCTGAGATCAGGTAATCGTATTTTGTAAAATGAAGAATGGGTTCGGAATTTTTTACTTCCAATAAGTGCTTCTGAAATAAAGAAACCGTTTTTGAAGTATCCAGCCGTATGCCTTTATCAACAAATAATAACAAATGATTCAAAAGTCTGAAAAATTAGCCTGTAAAATTATTTGCTCCAGTTTCTTTTCCCACCAAGATTAAATACTCTCGAAATGTTAAAGCCGAATTTAAATCCACCTTTTAACCAATTATCGGTTGTATTGGGAAGATAATTGTTTTCAATGATTCCTGAAGTGTTGGTAAAGGTAATATGAAAAATGTGACCACCGGTATCTATTTCAAATCCAATTCCCAACGGATCAAAATACGGTGTTGCCGAATTGTTATGTCTATAATCCGAAAACAGGTAATAGTAATCGGCAATAATTGCAAAACGATTGGTTAATTTCAAACGGATCCCTGCTCCCAAAGAAAAAATATCATTTGATTCTTCCCCATCATTGTCAGGATTTTTATAGCTTACAATATAATTGCGATGATGAAATGTCGGAATTAATTCAGCGGAAAGTCGCCAATTAAATTTACGGGCGATAACAAGCTGTGCAACATATGATAAACGATGAAGATCATTTTGTTTTTCCGGTTGCCCTCCTGCATAAAAAACACTTGCAGGTTGAGGAGAATAACTCATATCTCCGTACGCCAACAATGAAAAGGGAATGTGATTATTTGTTGTTTGGTTAAGGATGCGGTATTTAATCAAACCATCAATAAGCTCTTTTTGTTTACTTCTTCCCACACCAATCGTTAAATCGTTGGTAATTCCAAAATCAAATCCGATTCGTACATCGGAAATGTTATCCAGCCCATATAATGTATGAACTCCACCATTGCTTTCTGCGCCTATATTTCCAAAATTATGAGTGATGTTGAAATCAAGCGTGCCTTTTTTAACCGTTTCGGTTGTTTGTACATTGATAATTTTTGACCCTTTAAAGGTGGCTATCGTTCGTTCTGATTTGTATTTTTTTCCGGGTGTTTCTATAGAATCCAACAGCTTCAACATATCATCTTGTGCACACAGGTGTAAAGTAGATAACAATAACCCAAAGGCAGCAGACATTTTTTTTGAAATGGTCATAAAGAGGATTTAATTTTTTAATTCTTTTTTAAACTGTTCTAATTGCGCACTATATTTTATTACCGCTTCAGGAGGTATTACACCTGAATACAAGGCAGGAATAACAATATTATGTTCTGCAAACGTTACTTTAAAAGAGGAGTTCATGATAATCTCACCACCTTTTACCATAACAGTTCCTTCAATCGTGCGCTCTTTCTCTACTCCATGAATAGTTAATTTACCAGTTGCAGTGGTCTTATATTCTCCATCCTTTGAAAAGTCTATTTTTTCATTCAGCTTCCCTTTAAAAATTGCGTAGGGAAATTTCTCGCTTTCCACGTAATTTTCATTGAAATGCTCCTGCATGAGTGGTTTTTCAAAAATAAAAGAAGTCATCGGAATTTTCATTTGCAAATCCCCGGTTGCTATGTTTAAAAGAGGTTTGGCCACTTTGTTAACACCTGCTATATCTTCTATGGGTGTGGGAGCGGAAAAGCTGATTTCACAGGTTTTGGCAATATAAATCTGAGCAGTTATGATGTTTGTAAATATACAAGCGATACATATCAAAAAGATGCGTTTTATCATCGTAAAATTGTTTGTTAATTATTCTGTGAACCTTGATTAATCCATGCAGC
>DAORKB010000351.1:0-2151 GCA_035439365.1 Bacteroidia bacterium | reverse complement strand
GGAAGATTTAAAATCAGCACGTTCATTTTACAAAAAATTATTTTCGTTTGACTTCTCACCATTGGATATTCAAGGTAACCTTGAATTTTATACACTACTCGTTCTTGCTTTCTTTTTTTCCTTTTTTACATGCTTACCGAAAGGACAAACGATTCAGCAAAAAATATACTTTTCACCTTATACATTAAGACTTAGTTTTTTGATGGCCCCGGTAAGCATTTTAATTTTTATTCTATCAATAGCATTTATAACCTCCACCGGTTTTAACCCATTTATTTATTTCAGGTTTTAAGAAGCAATGAGAACTCAGGATCGCATAAAAAATTGTCTCTTCATCATTATTCTTGTGTTGATGTTCTTCCCTATGCTTCAACAGCAATTCAATTTTATAGATCTAAAGCCACTTTACGGAGCTATTACAAAAGAACAAGATTCATGTTTTTCATTCGAATCATACATCGATGAAAGCTTTCAACATCAAAATGAAAAATATATAAATGCCGAATTCGGTTTTCGCAGCACGATGATCCGCATTCATAATCAATTGGAATTTAGCATATACAAAAAAGCAAATGCCTATAGTGTAATTATCGGGAAAGAAAATTACCTGTACGATTTAGGATATACTGAATCCTATTTTGGTAAGCATTTTATAGGAGAAGATAAAATCAAAGAGAAACTTCAAAAGCTAAAACGAATACGGGATACGTTGAAAACAAAGAACATTGATTTACTCGTTATTTTTGCTTCAGGCAAAGCTCGTTTTTACCCTGACTTTATTCCTGATCGTCTTATTACTCCAAAAACTACCACTAATTATGATTGTTATATAGCAAACATTAAAGGTTCCGGTATTCCATATATTGACTTTAACGATTACTTTTTAAAACAAAAAGCAACATCACCTTATTGCCTATATCCAAAAGTTGGTGTTCATTGGAGCAGTTATGCTGCAACCCTGGTTGCCGATTCTCTAAACAAATACATTTCAAAAATGAGAAATATCCAGGGAACCAAAATGATTATCAAGGAGATCATCACCAGCGATTCATTAAGTGTCGAAGACAAAGATGCGGAGGAAGGGTGTAATTTATTGTTCCCAATTAAAAAGGATAGGATGAGTTACCCTATCGTTGTATATGAAGAAGGGAAGCAAAAACCAAAAACATTGATGATTTCCGATAGCTTTTATTGGGGAATATTTGGTTCGGGAATGGCATCACAGATATTTGAGCATCCTATATTTTGGTTTTATGGTCATGAAGAACATGGTGATGGAGACACAAAAAGAATTGAAAAAGTAAATATAAAAGAGCAAGTTGAAAAACAAGATGTCATCATGCTAATGGCATCCGAAGGTAATTTGAATATATTTCCATATGAATTTATAGAGCGAATGGACTCTATTTATTTTCCACAGAACAAAAAATAGTGCGCTTACATTAATATCGGTTTCAACGCATTTACTGCATCATCCACCAGTTTAACATTCTCAAATGAAAGTGTAAGTTTCCCGTTTGTTTCTTTCATTTTACAAAGCTTGGGGTTTTGCTGAACAAATTTCAACACCTTTGTAAATACTTCACTTTGGTAATAAGGAGAATCTTGTTTCGCAACAAAATAGCCGACCATGCGGCTATTTTTCAGAAGTAATTTTTCAAATCCAATCTCCATTGCTAGCCAACGTAAACGTATGGTATGAATCAATTCCAGTGTTTGAGTTGGTACAGGGCCAAATCGATCAATAAGTTGTGCTTCAAATTTTTTCAGCTCATCCTCGTTCTTTGAGTCATCCAGCTCACGGTATAAATTTAAACGTTCGGTAATATTATTAACATAATCATCAGGAATTAAAATTTCCATATCCGTATCAATCACACAATCGCTAACATAAGCTGCATGCACATTCCCTGTAAATTTGTGCGACCCGCCAACTTCTGTTGCGCGTAATTCCTCATGCTCCATGCGTAACTCCATGATAGCTTCATCCAATATTTTTTGATACATCTCAAACCCTATTTCATTGATGAAACCGCTTTGTTCACCTCCCAATAAATTTCCTGCACCTCGTATATCCAAATCGCGCATGGCAATATTAAAACCACTTCCCAGATCAGAAAACTCTTCAATTGCTTTTAAACGTTTCCGTGC
>DAORKB010000350.1:0-2210 GCA_035439365.1 Bacteroidia bacterium | reverse complement strand
GAAATCATCATTGCAGGGATTGCTGATAATGGCTATTTTCTGGCCAAACGTATTGCGGATGTATTAAAAAAAATTGCGGAGATAGAAATTAAATTGATCTCCATTAAAATTGATAAGAAGAATCCTTTATCTGAAGAAATCAAAATAGATTTGACTGAAAAGGAACTTAAAAATAAAGTGATTGTTTTGGTGGATGATGTGTTGAATTCAGGTAAAACGATGATGTTTGGTGCCAAGCCATTTTTAACAACCCCCGTAAAACGATTGATTACTGCTGTGCTTGTGGATCGTGGTCACAATCGTTATCCGATCAAAGCTGATTTTGTTGGCTTATCTTTATCTACTACTTTAAGAGAACACATAACCGTTGAAATTGATAAGGCTGGAAAAGAAGCGGTGTACTTAAGTTAGCTTATCAAATCCAATTTCCCGTTGTATGAAATCCTTTTTCCTGTTATTTTCGATTGTTGTTTTGATTTCCTGCGGTCACAAAACAACAACGGAAGAACAGATCATTTTTGACCGGATTGCATTCACATACAACCTGAAGTCTGCGGTAAATAAAACAATTTGGAAGGATTTTGATCTTGATAAATTTGATGTGCCGTTGATTTATTATACCTCTTCAAATTGTTACATCGCAAATCCTACACAACGATTTTTGGATTGTGTTAAATCAGATCCTGTATTTGAAAATGGGGACATCAGGATCTATAAAACAAGGACCATCCTGGATTCAATCCCCTTTCACATGGAAGTAGCTTTAACATTGGGAAATTCAACGCCGGATTACAATTATAAATCTCCTTTTATGAACTGCAGCAGTCTGGAGATTACCCGAAAGAGAATCCCCCAGGTGCACAGTACTGAGCAGTGGGCAACGATGGTTCTTCATGAATATTTTCATGGGTTTCAGCAAAGGCACATCAATTATTTGAATGTCTATGAGAAGTATATGCGAATCCCGGAAGACAGCCTGAAAAAAATATACAAAGACAATGCATGGTTTAAAGAAAGCATCATAAAAGAAAACGATTTATTGCTAAAGGCATTAAATTGCAAAGATGATTTGGAAACTAAAAAATGGATGGCCGAATTTTTTTCTTTGCGAAAAGAAAGAAGATGGAACGTAAAGCAAACGCTGAATGTTGATATCGAATCCGTAGAGAAGATTTATGAAACGATGGAGGGTACGGCGCGTTATATTGAATATGAACTGTATAAAATTTTTTCCGAAGGGAAACCGGAGACTGCTCTTGCGAAATCGGATACCGCTTTTCATTCTTATACCTACTATAAAAATTATAAAATGGAGAAGGATGCGTGGCTGTATCAATCGGGAAGTTCCTCTTATTTTTATGCAAGCGGATTTAATGTTTGCCGGTTACTGGATAAACTTAAAATAGAATACAAACCGAGGCTATTTAATGAAGGAGAAACCTCACTTGAGCAGCTTTTGCAAGAGAAGATGAACTGATTGTTTCTACTTCGCCCTTTAAAAACAAATCAACGTGGTAAATGCACGTGGGCATTCCGAATTTTAGGGAATGAACCGGCAAGTAGCGGGTTCGCCCCAGAGCAGGTGATCCAGAGAAAGAAGATCCGATACCGATGGTACATATAAAAGAATAGCAAGCAGAATCAATCGTGGAAAAAGCAGTTGCATGTCCCACATCGGTGTAATGATGCTAAAGGCACCGGTAACGAGGATGAGATCAATTCCGAGCAGGTACAGGGCATACGTTTTGAATAACCCTAAAATCAATAATCCTCCGCAGCTAAATTCAATTAAAGAGGTAAACCATGCACTTGATACAAGGATAAAACCAGGTATTTTTTTTGTGCCTAACTCTGTTCTGAACGATTGAATAACACCGGTCATTTTAATATTAAACAGCTTATCGTATCCCTGGTAGAAAAAGAGTATGCCTAGGATGGTTCTTAATACAAATAATAAAACGGTGTGGTGATTCATACAAATGTTCAGGAGCATGGTATTGATTTTAAGAAGTAATGATTTGAGTAAAAGTAAAAAACAAAATTAACAATGGATGCAAGTGGGACCAGATTTTTATTGAATCCCTTACAAAGCTCATTAATTCATCAATTTTAAGGTCCTTACCGTTTACGGAGTGGGCCTGGTTATAAAAATTCTTCCCTTGGAGGCCGAAGCTTTAGCGAAGGCTGGTTACGAATGATACCAACTCTTC
>DAORKB010000349.1:0-2250 GCA_035439365.1 Bacteroidia bacterium | reverse complement strand
ATTATTGATTTAATCAACTGGTTGTTAATATTTTAATTTTTAGAACTCCCCTAAAATAAGAATACAAATATCATTTGATATTTTATTAAAATGACTTTAAAGCAAATAAATCGAAGTTATATTTATTAGAAGGTAGTTTTTTACAGGTGATTGGTAAGTATCTGTTTCGGTTTTGAATTGTATGCGCTCGATTATACTATTTAGAAACTAAAAGAGTTATTTAAAGTAAAAGCGTCGAAAACGCAGAACTCTTAATATATGAATTCCATGAAAAATTTTACGAAAACTGCAGTCATTATGTTTGCTGTTCTTGCTTATAGCAGCTCCTGCAAAAAAGATAAAGAACTTGTTCAGGAAGAAGAAATAAAAATTGATACGGTTAAATTACCCGACCATATTGTTTATCAAGAATTAAATCAGGAAATAGCATCTGTCAGAGCCTGGACAACACCTGATCCCTTTGGTGCCTTGTTCCCAGTTCCAGAAGACTCTACAAGTGGAAAAATTTTGATCGATCTGGACAAAGATGGAACAAGTGATTTCTTTTTACAAGCAAGTCATATTCCACAAGGAATGTATTGCGGTCCACACCAACCCAGTAAAATTTTTGATGTAAAAATTGAAGGAATCAATCAAAATGATTTTATTGAGGTGGACGATATAGGGCCTGGTTTTCCAGTTAAATATGACACTGCAGTGGTTTTAAACGGAAAAGGCAAATGGTCCCATAGCACTTCTCTTAGCGTATACGGTTGTTGGGTAACTTACACTACAACATTTAAAGATACCTGCATTGCGGTTAAAACCAATAATAAATTAGGTTGGATACATGTGCTGCCTAACGCTCATAACGGTGTTTATGTAAAAGAATTTGCAGTTAATGCAACAATCGGTAATTCAATCAAAGTAGGGCAAAAAAAATAATCTCTTTAAATTATTTTGGTTTCTTAAAACAACCGCATACTCCATAGTATGTGGTAATAAACGCATTTTCCTCTTTATCTGTAACGCGTATGGATCCTGTTTGAACTGTTTTTTCTTTTCCCACTTCTTTTGAATTTGCTGATTCCAGGATCATTTTATAATCTCCACCACTAAAATAAATCAAGGTGTTTTCACCGGCACCTGTATATTCTGTCTGCGTAAATTTTGTCATTACGCCATTAATTTTCATATAAGCCGTAACAGCCAAATCATACGCAAAAATGTATTGTTTGCTTGTGGATAGAGCTGAATCAACTGAGAATAAACAGGAGCAACTGTCTGTTTCTGGTGATTTTGAGAAGGTGTCGATGCGAAGTGTTTGCTTTTTATTTGAAATGCTGTCAATTGTAATATGTACATTATGAGATGAGTCTGAATGACTTGTATCAGTAGTGTTTGAATGATCCTGATTACAACCGGTAAGCAGATAGATTAAACCCATTAATAAAAATAGATTGTGTTTTTTCATAAGAAAAAAATGAATTGTTGTTTACAATAAATGAATTTATAAAAATAACAAATAGACGAGAGATTATGATGATAATTGCGCTACAAATAAACTTTCTTAAAACATGGATAAATATCAATTAAAAATCTATTTTTAAGATCTAAAATAATTTATTGTGCGCATCACTTTTTTAGGTACCGGTACATCTCAAGGCGTTCCTATCATTGCCTGCCCCTGCGAAGTTTGTCAGTCGATAGACCCGCACAACAAGCGTTTGCGTACCTCTATTTTGGTTGAAGATAAAGGCAAAGTGATCGTCATTGATACAGGCCCTGATTTTAGGGCGCAAATGCTACGGGAAAAAGTAAAACAATTGGATGCTGTTGTATTTACACACGAACACAAAGATCATACAGCGGGTTTCGATGACATCAGAGCCTTTAATTTTATTAGTAAAAAGAAAATTGATGTTTATGCGTCTGAACGTGTAGAAGAGGCTATTCGCCGTGAATATGCTTATATATTCAGCGATTTCAAATATCCTGGCATTCCGGAAATTAATTTGTTACCCTTGAGAAATGAGCCGATAACGATACATACTATTGATTTCCTTCCAATAGAAGTGATGCATTATAAACTACCCGTATTTGGTTTCCGGATAAAAGATTTTACCTATATAACCGATGCAAACTTCATTTCAGAAACAGAGAAAGAAAAAATAAAGGGTTCAAAAGTGTTGGTATTAAATGCATTGAGAAGAGAACCCCACATTTCTCATTTTACGATTGATGAAGCCTTGAAACTAATTGAAGAACTGA
>DAORKB010000348.1:0-2266 GCA_035439365.1 Bacteroidia bacterium | reverse complement strand
AGGAAAAGGTGATTTGGATGCAATTATCCGTGGTAAGAATACCTGGACGATATAAAATCAGCTTACGATACATAAAAAAGGCTCCTGGATCAGGAGCCTTTTTTATAACGATTCACACAATTTAAAATGTTGATGAGGCGCGTGTAAGATGTCTGTTCGAGCGGAGTCGAGAACGGCGCGTAAGCTTAAGATGCTTCTAAAGCCCCCCGCAGTTCTCGACTCCGCTCGAACAGACATCATCGCACATTTTTACTATTTTAAACAGAAGCTCAAAAGACTTATAAAACAAAAATGCCAAAGTTTTTAACCTTTGGCATTTTCAATATTTTAATTCTATGTTATCTTCTTCCTAAACCGATAGGACTTCCGACGCGAGTCATCGCACAACGGAATCCTAACCAAGCAAAGTCCTGACGTTGATCAAGGAAACGTCTTGTTCCGGGAACCATCCAATATGCACGATCTTTCCATGAACCACCTTTATATACGTGTGCTTTGTCATCGATCAAAGAGGTTTGTCCAAAATCATACATCCCTGCACTTTCTTTTTTCCCTGCACCGGCATCAAATCCTTCAAGCCAGTTTGCACCAGCTAAACCAACAGCTTGTGATTGAACGTCACCATCCAGGTAATTGATGTTATCCGCATATTTATAGTTTCTTCTTTCATCTAAATTATCTTCTGGGAATGCAGTGCTTACATCTCTCCAACGCACCATTCCTGGTATGCTAATGATATTACTATCCGCATCGTATTTAATCGTATCATTAATCATGATACCGTCTACGTCACGTTCTTGTGTTTTGAATACGTTTCCACGGAATGGGCGGAAATCTGCCTTATCCTCAGGAGATAGCGGACGATAAACATCCATTACCCACTCGCTCACATTACCTCCCATGTTGTAGATACCATAGTCATTTGGCCAATAAGAGTATACGGGAGTACAAATATCTCCGGCATCATTTAATTGACCAGCAATTCCCATCATATCTCCATTACTACGTTGGTAGTTGGCTAGCATTTGCCCTAAATATTTTGTATCCGGATTTCTCGTACCATGCCCGTTCCAAGGGTAAAGTTTTCTGTCTGTAATACGCTCACCGATTGTGTTACCAATCAAGCCATATGCAGCATATTCCCATTCAGCCTCTGTCGGTAGTCGGTACTTCGGTAAAAAGATACCATCTTCCATACGCACAATTCTGTCTCCTCCATTAGGGTCCATAGAAGGAATTGGGGAAGCCACCGTTCCTTGCCATTTTCCTGCAAGGTATTGATCCGTATTAAAATAATCGTTTTCAGTAGGGCTTGGTGCATGTTCCAAAATACCTTCTCTGATCAGAATGAATTCATTTACGCGGTCTGTTCGCCATGCACAAAAGTCAGATGCCTGAAGCCAGTTTACACCAACAACAGGATAATCTCTGTATGCCGGGTGACGTAAATAATAATCTACGTAAGGCTCATTATAAGCCAATCGGTCGCGCCAACAAAGTGTATCTGGATATGCTTTTCTAACAATATCGTAAAAATTGGCAGAAAACACACGCTCTGTCCAATGTAAGTATTCTAAATAGTCAAGGTTACGAACCTCGGTTTGATCGATATAAAACGAGGAAACTGTAACTCTTCTTGGTATGTTGTTCCAGTCAAATGTTACATCCTGCTCAGCTCTTCCCATAGTAAAGGTACCACCTTCAACTAAAATTAATCCTGGACCTGTTTCTTGTTCTTCATAAGGAACAACTTCGAAACCGCCATTTTTAGGATTATTGTATTCCCAGGCTGTAACCGGTGATCTTTCTTTACTGCATGATGCAAGGGCTACTATTCCAATGAATGCGACTAGTTTACCTGATACTTTTTTCATCGTTTTTGTTTTTTTTGTAAAGCTCCGTTTTACTATTAAAACTGTCTTTTGAACTTTAAATTGTACTTGAAAATGATAAATTAGAATGATGGACAGCTAACTGTTCTGAACTTTTTCTTTTTAGGTTTACACTCAAACTGCAAGGAAAATGAAATCTCATGTGAACCAGCAGTTACGTTTGTAAGCTTTGATACAGTTACATCGTAGCTATATCCAATTTTGAAAAAATGTTCCTGAAAACCGATTAAAGCAATAAAAGAATCTTGATTACGGTACCACAAACCTCCAACAATAGAGCCTTTATTGATATAGACACCCAGGTTTAATTGTTGAAAATCCTGTTGTTTTTGATATAAAATGTTAGGAGAAATAAATGTTTCATTCCCTTTGTC
>DAORKB010000347.1:0-2285 GCA_035439365.1 Bacteroidia bacterium | reverse complement strand
AATCAGTTGTACCGAAAGCCAGCGCAGGCCCCATTCTTAAGAAATGGCCAGCATTGGAATCACGTCTGTAACGGGTAAACTGATTGCTTTTCCCGGCGTTAAAAATGATTACTGTTCCACTACCCGGAGTAGCGCTGGTTCCATTGTTTAATACCCATAATTCATACGTCATGTCTCCTGAAGCATTTGGTTTGAAGTCCAAATCTCTGGGTAAGGCTACTTTATGTGTAGATGAGGCGATTGTTACATAAGATGGTGTGCCATTCAGGTAAGCATCTATTGAGTTTTGCGCTTTTAATGTGGAAATTCCAACAAAAAGAAGCAAAGTAAATGTAATTTGTTTCATTCTATTTGTATTTAAATTGTTACAGGAGGATTTTGTTTACAATAAATTGAAATTAACTTTAATTTAAGGCTTTAGCAAAACTTTTTCCGACAGGAATTATGAATCGTTCATATACGTAGCTTCGAATATACTTGAAAATATTGATATTTCAAAGTGTCTTTGGTTCTAACCCTTTATAAATAAAGCGAATGAGTATTTTGTAAAAGTAAATACTATGCTGGACAAGGCTTAGCGGACCATTACAGTTTTGTATTAATTCATACAACAGTTTTTGAGTGGTTGGTCGGTGTAAACTGTTGTTCGGTCGAATTATTCTTTACATTTAACCAATATTTAGGTTGCATGTTCAATTTTGTTATATTCCATAATTGGTGATTTTTAGCTATCAAAATACGAATACGTAATTTCTTTAATTAATTCAACTAATCCTTTTGTATTTTTCATGCTATAATTAATCCTAAATTCGCTTCAGAAGCAATCGGAGCGGTCACTTCAAATAGGATCCATAGTAACAGGGGACACAACTTTTTTCACAAACAAACGCGAAAAAACCACACAAAAATCACCAATCAGGAAACTAATTTTGCAAATGATCTGAAGTTATAGACCGATAAGGGATGAATTTTAAAATTTAGTTCTCGATCCCGGAAGAATTTCTTTCGAATTACTTGTTTAGATGTGTCGGGAAGCGGAAATTTATTTTATGTGGAATAAAATGGTCAATCATGATTATAAAGTAAAGGAGGCCGTCTCAAAAGTAATTTATCAATTCATACGACACAACACACGCTTAAGAGGTTAGAAATATATTCTTTCAAAAAACGCTATTTCATCGTCTTTTTAAACGCATTTCCCAACTGTTCGATCACATCCGTAATCAACATGCTTTCTTTACTTTGATCCACCAATGCCAGGTCGGCAGCAAGCCCATGTAAATACACAGCTATTTTTGTAGCAGTTAAAGGAGGATATCCTTGCGCCAAAAATGCGACAATCATTCCTGTTAAGGCATCACCTGAACCACCTTTGGCAAGCCCGGAGTTTCCGGTTGTATTTAGGAATGTTTCGCCATGATAAGAAATTTTGGTGATAGGTCCTTTTAATACAATGATTATATTGTATTTGTTGGCCATTTCCACCGCAGTCTTTCTTCTTTGTTCTTCTGTTTTATGAACGCCAAACAAACGATCAAACTCTTTTGGGTGAGGAGTAAGAATACTATCTTTTTTGAGTTTTTTAAGTAATGCTTTTTCAGCTGAAAGTATATTTAATGCATCCGCATCCCAAACAATAGGTTGGTTGCAACTCAATAAGCTTTTTACTAACTTTATACTGGCTTTTGACATACCTAATCCGGGACCAATGCCAATTGAAGCAAAATTGTTGAAGTTTATTTTTTCTTTATCCCTTAACGTTACCATTGCCTCAGGAATGGTTGTTTGTAAAATAAAACGTTCTTCATCCGGTATGTTAACAGAAAGTAATCCAACACCGGAGCGTAAACAGGCACGCGCCGAAATGACACAAGCTCCCATTTTCCCTTTGCTTCCTGCAATGAGCAATGCATGACCATGATCACCTTTATGGGATGCTGCAGCACGCGGCTTTATCAGAGCTTGAATGGTTTTCTTTTCCAGTGTTTTTAAGGGCATAAATGATATGTGGATAGTGAGCTGTAAATTTAAAAAGATAAAATGAAAAAAAATTTCAATTTAAGGGTGATATATTCTTTCTTTTCAACACATCTACTAAAAACCAACTTATGACAACCGAAGAAATCGAAACACAGACACAAACCCGTCAAGAGCTCTTTATTGAATTATATGAAGAGGTTTTTCCTGGCTTTGCAACATTTGTAAAAAAAATGAGTGGAACGCTTGATGATGCAAAAGATGTTTTTCAGGATGCATTACTCATTTATTATGAAAAAACAATTCAA
>DAORKB010000346.1:0-2308 GCA_035439365.1 Bacteroidia bacterium | reverse complement strand
TTTCTGAAAAATATCCAAACCGTAAAGTTATTATGGTTACCAAGGATATTAATTTGCGTATCAAAGCAAAATCACTCAACCTTACTGCGGAAGATTATGAGACAGGAAAAATAAAGGATGTAAATGAGCAGCTTTACACCGGAAAAAGTGAAATACAAAAGGTTCCCACCGAACTCATCAATGAAATTTATGAAAAGGGGTTTTGCGATCCGGCTGCTTTATTAAAAAAACAAAAACCAACTTCCAATCATTTTTATGTTTTAAAAAATGGAACAAAATCGGTTCTGGCTTCTTATAGCCCTGCAAAGGATGTATTGGAACGTGTTAAAAAAGTAAGTGCCTTTGGAATTAATCCTCGCAATGCGGAGCAAGCCTTTGCATTGGATGCGATTATGAATCCGGATATTAAACTGGTATCCATTCAAGGTGTTGCAGGAACCGGTAAAACATTACTGTCGTTGGCAGGCGCGCTTGAACAACGTCGTACTTTTCATCAAATTTATCTAGCGCGTCCGATTGTTCCTTTAAGTAACAAGGATATTGGTTACTTACCCGGTGATATTAAATCCAAGCTCAATCCTTACATGGAGCCATTGTGGGATAATTTGAAATACATCAAAAATCAGTTTAACGAAAAAGACAAAGAATACAAGCAAATTACCGAAATGGTAGAGCATGAGAAGTTGGTTGTTTGCCCACTTGCTTATATTCGTGGAAGAAGTTTGTCTGATGTTTTCTTTATTGTTGATGAGGCGCAAAACCTTACGCCACATGAAGTAAAAACAATTATTTCACGTGCCGGACAAAATACAAAAATCATTTTTACAGGCGATATTCACCAAATAGATACTCCATATCTGGATGCGCAAAGTAATGGTTTGTCATATTTAATTGACAAACTAAAAAATCAATCTTTGTATGCACACATTACACTTGAAAAAGGTGAGCGTTCGGAATTGGCTAACTTAGCAAACGAATTTTTGTAATAGATGCCACGTGGGCCGTGTCCGTTCGAGCGGACACGACCCACAATTCATCACAATTTTTATCATAGCTGCTCTTGCTCTCTGCTCTCACTCTGACCCTTACCCTTCTGTTACTGCAACCAACTCCGCTCCACAACTTGGGCACTTCCCTGGTTTATCAAAAATCTGATCTGTACATTTCATAGGACATTGGTACTGTTTAACAACCCTTTCCTCCTGTATTTTCTGCTCTTTTTCTACGGCCAAACACCCTGAAAGGAGTGTACAACTTATTAAAAATCCGATAAATGCACCTAAAATTGCTTTATTCATGGGTTAAAAAGGGATTAAATTATTCTTAGACTTATTTTATATCCGACTACTGAGGGAAGCAAACTTATAAGTATATTTGTCTTCCACGGTTTTATCTAAATTATTTAATTTTTATTTAATGAAAAAATTATTTTTGCTCCTTTTATTGTTTGTTGGTATTTCTACAGCATCTTTTTCACAAGAAAGGTCGGGGTCTTCAAAAAGAAGAACATTTAGAAAATCTCACTTTGATAAACAAAAAAAGGATCCGAATATTAAGCATAATGGTACCTCTGTAAGAAGGAATCAAAAGAGCAAATACAAAGTGGATGGGGATGGTTTTGTGGAAGCAAAACAAAAAAGAAGAAAAAGAGGTAAAAAAACAGGTATTCAATAGCTAATGATTTAGCCTAATAAAAAACACTCAAGAAATCCTTGAGTGTTTTTTGTTTAATCGGGTTGCTCACCCTTTTTGACAACTGTTAATTTTCCCTTATAGATTTTAGGATTTCCTTTCAGATCCCTAATGTATATTTTATAAATGTAGATATCATCTTTTACTATTTCTCCTATTCCATCTACTCGACCGTTCCAACCAATTTCACTGTCAGTCGAAATAAATATCAAATCTCCCCACCGATTGTAAATCGTCATACTAAATTCACGGACACCAAACATTTTAGGAAGGAAAACATCATTCATTCCGTTACCATCAGGCGTAAATGCATTCGGAATAAAGATCGTTGGTTCGCCATTAATCCTCACTTCATGCATTGCAGTATCTCTACAACCAAATTCATTCATAACGATCTGTGTAATTACAAAAGTACCCGTATCTGCATAGGTATGTTTTAGATCCTGATCCATGCTTGTTGTCTTATCACCCAGATCCCAGTTCCATAATGTTCCGCCAATTGATTCATCGGTTATTTTAATGGTAGGCTCATACATTGTTGTTACTCCCGGATCAACACTAAACTCCGCTATTGGTTTTGGATAAACAATGATTGGATATTTTAATGTATCGCTCA
>DAORKB010000345.1:1251-2318 GCA_035439365.1 Bacteroidia bacterium | reverse complement strand
AAGTTGGATTGTTTGCGTTTGTTTTCTCCATCAGCTTTTCCCCAGGATACCAACAACGATTTATCAATTCTTAAATCTACTTTATAAGACCATGGTAAGTTTGAACCATTTACACTTCCTTCCAATGACTTGTTGATATTCAATCCAAATTGTCCCTCTGGTGTAATATTCGATTGTCTGCTGTATGGGGTTCCGGAACCTAAACGGAAAGTTAAATTGGCACCTACGTTTTCCAATAGTTTAACTGTTTTTTCTTTATCACCTTTTTTACGGGTGTACATTGGTCCTTTATAATCTTTCTCAGCACCAAAACGATAATCCAAATTAATAACAATTGTATGACGCTGATCATAATCAAGCGCATGCGGTACTCTAATATTCGGTAAACCTGCAGCAACGATATTTTGTCCATCGTTAAATGTAGAACCGGTACCTTCAGCAAATTGAAGTGTATAGTTTGCTGTTAGTTGAACACCACTTGATAATCTTCTTAAATCATATCCAATTGAGAATCCTTTTACAGTTCCAAAGTCGACATTCTTAAACGAGTTATACGTATTTGGATAGGCCTGATAAACTCTTGCCGTTTGAATCTGATCTCTTAATTCACGGTAGAAAGCAGACAATGTAATCGCAGAGTTTTTTCGCTCCGTTAATACTTGTGTAAAACCCAATTCATAATCTGTTGTGCGTTCAGGTTTCAAATTCGGATTTGTAATATAATTGGATAAGTTATTACTTGTATTCAAGTATGCAAACGGATCCATTTTGGTTTGGTTAGTAGTCGGACGTTGTGTTAATACATCGTAATGTGCAAAGAAATTAGCAACATCAGAAATAGGGAATGCGAAGGCAATACGTGGCATAAAATTAACCTGCGGATCGTAATCTTTAAATGCCTTTGAATTCATTTGTGTTGCTTTTGTTTTCGTAGGATCAACAAGGTATGGATAAATACCACCTGCAGTTCCTGTAATTGCTGTTGTAGGATCATCCACTACAATACCATTCGCATCATACCATGTATCTCCATTGCGATATCCTGTAATTTCAGTAATTTTTGGATC
>DAORKB010000345.1:0-1151 GCA_035439365.1 Bacteroidia bacterium | reverse complement strand
TGGCAAATTTACTTTGATCTCCGGAATATGCTCTTTTAAACTCATATCCATCCATGGTAAAACCATTTACTGTAACAGGGCCCACATAAATTGCAGATGTTGAATCTTTATCATCTAAATTCAATCGCTCATTATTTGCCAACTGTCTCATGATTGACCATAAACCTGATGTAGCTAAGGCATATTGACTTTCATTACGTTGCTCATACTCCATCCCCACTTGTATCGCATGATTTTTAATATCTGCTGAAAAATTTGCGAATACACGGAATTGATCAATTTGAGACTTACGATATGAATTGGAAATATAACCACCATTGTTCCAGATAGAATAAATACTTAGTGGTTGATCTCCGTTTCCTAATCCCAATCCGCTTTCCACATCAAAAATGTTACGAATAAATGCAGGGTCGGTAATCGCATAATACTGTTTTGTATAGGCTGCTAAATAGGGATTTTTATCACTAGGTGTATATTTATAACTTAAATCACGAAAACCATTTTGAAACCATCCGGTTATCACATCTCTTCCTCCGCCATCTACATCATACTGATCGGTTGTTTTGGCTTCGTATGCAGCCTCTCTTACCTGATCAAATTTTCCTACATAACCATAATCGAAAAAATTATCACCATGCGCACCTGGTTCTGTTTTTCCAATATGTCTCATGAAGCTTCCTTGTATGGTGAAGTAAGCATTTTTGATAAGGGAAGAAGATTTGTCTTGTTCTGTTGCAGTTTGCGTATTAAACTTTTGAGTTATTTTAGCATACCCTCTGTAGGTTTTATTATGAATTCTTGGATTATTATCATAATTGAATAATGCATTTTCATAAACGAAATCTTTACGTTTTGTATCGTCATAAGAACCGCCTAACGTGATACCAAGGTTTGTAGTAGGCTGATAAACAATTTTACCAGAAAGTGTAATTCCTCTGGAATCCATGTTGTTTCTCGCTTTTATACGCTCAAGATCACTCATGGTAAGGTATTGACCATTGAACACGTATCCGTTTCCGTTTGGATTTTTACGAAGAGGTTCATTCTGTAATTCGTCGTATTTATCTTTTTTGATTTGATAAAAATTTGTTGCTGGTCCGGCAGGATCTTTTTCGTAAGTAATTTGTCCGTTGAGACTGAATCCCAATAAC
>DAORKB010000344.1:0-2370 GCA_035439365.1 Bacteroidia bacterium | reverse complement strand
CCTTTTAAATAAAGAATTCCATTGGGTAATGCATTGAACTGTTTCTTGCTGATTTTATTGTGTACCCATTTATAGAATGCGGGAAATTCGGTTACAGCTCGGCTAATGATAAATTCAAATTTTTCGTTGACCTCTTCAGCACGTTTATGTTCTGCTCGTACATTTTTTAATCCCAGAGCCGCTGCAACTTCATTCACCACTTTAATTTTTTTTCCAATGGAATCGACCAGATAAAATGAGGACTCCGGAAATAAGATAGCCATAGGAATACCAGGAAACCCCCCTCCACACCCAACATCCATTAAACTTGTGTTTGGTTTAAATTGTATCACTTTGGCAATTCCTAAGGAATGTAGTACGTGGCGTTCATAAAGCAATTCAATATCCTTACGGGAAATGACATTTATTTGTGCATTCCAATGCTCGTATAAACGTTGAAGTTGCTCAAACTGTCGAAGCTGAACAGAGGTAATGGACGGAAAGTAAGTTGTGATAATAGATAACACTGGTAAAAATAAGAGAGGATAACACGATGTTCGTGTTATCCTTTATGAGTATTTTGAGATAATTGAAAGTAGTTGTTTAATCAAATTTTTGTATCTGAATTTTTTAAGATGTTGGCTAAAAACTCACGGGCGCGGAATAATTGTGCTTTAACGGTTCCCAGCGGTAATTCAAGTTTTTCAGCGATTTCTTCGTAAGATAACTCATCAAAGTAACGCATTTCAACCAAGATGCGATAACGTGGTTTTAATGTTTCCACAATTTCGCGCATGTGCTTGATTTTTTGCTTTTTGATGATTTTCTCTTCCGGATTCAAGCCTTCCGCTTTGATATCCATTTTCATTTCTCCACCTTCATCATTCTCAAAGGTTCGATCAATTGAAAAAGTTACCATTTTTTTCCGGCGAATAAAATCGATACAATTGTTAGAAGCAATTTTAAACAACCAGGTACTGAACGCATAGCTTGGCGTGTATTGTACAAGACGTTTAAATGCTTTACCAAATGCTTCGATTGTAAGATCGTCCGCATCATCTTTGTTGTTAACCATTTTCAACAACATGAAATACACAGAATCGCGATAACGGCTCATTAATTCAGCATACGCTTTTTGATCACCATGATCGAGCGCAGCACGAATTAAACTGTAGTCGTGAACAGCTTTTTCTGACAGGTTTGAGGTAGGTTGTAATTCATCCATTATTTCCATTTATTTTTTTTCAAAAACGCATTAGATACTGTAATTAACGGGTATACGAACAATAAAATGAACTCTATTACAGGCGCAAACACCAGTAGATCTTTCTCCCCCAACTCTGCCATTGATTTTTTAAAGATAATAATTTGAATCAATAATCGAAATATAAATAGAAATATTATTAAAAATATTCCAACCTTCAAAATAAGAAGTGAAATAAAGGTTGCAAAAAATAAATATTGACTACCGGTTAAGAAAAACAATCGCCATTTACTGGCCTGGCTATAATTTGCAAATGTCGTAATATGCCGGCGTTTTTGGGCCATCCAATCTGACAATGTAGTTTTCACTTTTGAAATTGTTCGATTGGATGTATTGATTTCAACCTTGGAATTATGTTTACTTACGGCTTCGTTTACAAACAAATCATCATCTCCAGACTCGATGTGATAATGCGAAGCAAAGCCTTTCAATTTAAAAAACAGTGATTTCTTATAGGCCAGGTTACGGCCGTTCCCCATATAGGTTTTGCCTTTCAATGTAAATGATAAAAATTGAAGTGCAATCAAAAATGTATCAAAACGAATAATTTTATTTAACAATCCTTTTTGTTTTTCATACGCACCGTATCCAATGACTATATCTGTATCAGGTCTGAATTGTGCCATCATTCCACGTAACCAGTATTTATCCTCTGGCTTACAATCTGCATCTGTTAACAATAAATGCTCATGTTTGGCTCCTTTTATTCCTAACATAAGTGCAATTTTTTTACCATGCGTATAATTATCATCTTCCTGGATCGTAACTATTTTCAGGTTTTTATGCTGAAGTGCAAACTCTTTTAAGCAATCTTCGGTATAATCGTACGAACAATCATTTACAATTACCACTTCATAATCCGGATAATCCTGTTCAAATATGGCTGGCAAGAAACGATTTAAATTATCAGCTTCATTTTTTGCACAAATGATGATCGATGCCGGTGGATATGATTGAGGTCTTGCTGTTTTTTTACGAAAAGCTAATTTACTAAATGGACCCAGGTAATAGGAAAGCTGAATTGTCAATGCCAAACAAAACAGAATAAATAAAATCAAACCAACGGAAAAAGTAGTTAACGCTGAAAAATCCATAAATCTTATAACAGGTTATTCTGCTTTTGATTA
>DAORKB010000343.1:0-2391 GCA_035439365.1 Bacteroidia bacterium | reverse complement strand
AACGGTGTTACTGTAGATGCAAATGGTACGGTTACTAAATACAACTTAGGTGATACAAAAGAGTATAAAACAAACTTTTTCCTTCGCTATTTCGTAAAAAATCAAAATAAAGCATTGATTAGTACGATGAGAAAAAAGAAAAAGAATCTTTTGATGTCAATAGAAGTAAAATAATTTGAAAAATAGATAAGCAGCAGGATAAACCTAAATACGTTATTAGGTTTATCCTGTTTTATTATAAGAAAATAACACATGAGGAAGTTGAAGGGCCATATTTTAAAAGCAGGGATCATAGGGATGCTGCTGTTTGCGGGTTTATTCAATATACAGGCGCAACAGTTTACTACAGATTACAGCCCTTTGAAATCCACCGGAAAACTTCCGGAAATATTTTTGAAAAAACCGGATGTTTTATCAAAAGAAGAAATACAAAATGATCCGTCCAGAAACAGGTATAAAGAACGGTATATTACTTCAACCAATTATTTTATCAGTACATTATTTCTTAGCGGACAAGTTCTTGTAAACGACCCGCTGACGGAATATGTGAATAAAGTTGCAGCAGCAGTTGTAAAACAAAACCCTGGTATCGGAATAGATCATGTACAGTTGTTTGTAACCAAATCACCAGAAGTAAATGCATACGCATTTGACAAAGGTTATATCTTTATCAATATCGGTTTAATTGCGCAATTAGAAAATGAGGCTCAACTGGCTTATATTATTGCGCATGAACTGATACACATCAGCAAGAAACATTCTGTTGCCGAATATCTGGAAAATCAACGCAATATTAAATATGATAAAGGCGAAAGTGAAGATCGAATACTTGCCAGGTATCGCTTTTCAAAAGAACAGGAAAGAGAAGCAGATGTGGCAGGACTTGATTTGATTAAAAAAACGAATTACAGTGCCAAAGTGTGCTGGGTGCACAACGTGTCAATCTTCATATTGGTATTGGGTTCCTTGCTTTTTAAGCAGATGCCTTCTGCATTCGTATAATGGTTGCCAAGGCTTTTACAGCACGTGCATGTTTTTTTACAAATGGATTTTCAAGATCCCAAACATAGCCTGCTAAAACGGAACATATTTGCCGTTTAATGCCAGGGTCCTGATTTTTGGAAAAGAAAATTTCATGAAGATCACCGTTGTACCAGCTGGCAACGTAAGTTCTGAAGGTGTTGATCCCCTGCATCATGTGATCAACATATTCTTTTTGAAAATCTACTTGTTCACCTTTTAATTTTCGACTCACCAATTTAGCAGCAGTAGAGCCTGATTCCATTGCAAAGGTAACTCCGGATGAGAAAACAGGATCTAAAAATTCAGTAGCATTTCCTACGGTTACGAATCCTGGTCCATAAAATTTAGTAGAGGTAATTGCATATCCTTCGATGGTACGTGGTGCAAGCACCATTTCCTGATTCTTGAAACGATCTTTTAAGAAATCACATTCCTGAACGATCGCTTTCATCCGCTCTGTTGGATCTTCGGGATAATCTTTAAAAAATTCCGGATCGCCTACAAAACCGACAGATGTATTTCCATTTGAAAAAGGAATGATCCAGATCCAGATTTGCTGACGGTGTACCACCACGGTGATTCGGTTTCCTTCAACACCTTCAGGTCTTAGTGGATCTTTAAAATGTGTGAAATGTGTTTTGCGTGGATCAAAGCTGGATTGTTTGTTTAGGCCTAATAATCCGGGAATAACCCTGCCGTAACCGCTTGCATCAATAATGTACCGGGCCTCGATCTGTGTTTTTTTTCCGTTTATATCTTCAACAGTGGTAATCGAGCTTTCATCTTCATTGAATTGAATGGCTGTTACGCCGGATTCAAAATCAACCTGTATATTTTTTTTGGCAACTCCCTGTGCCAGCAATTGATCAAATTGGGCACGTGGTACCTGCCACGTCCAGTTCCAACCTTTTGTAAATTGGTCAGCAAAATTAAAGTCACATACTTTATCATCCATGACGAATTTTGCTCCGAATTTTTCCTGAAAATTTCCGGTTTTTACTTCTTCTAACAATCCAGTTTCATCCAAATGATCCATTACTCTTGGGAGAAGGCTCTCACCAATTACAAAACGTGGAAATTTTGTTTTTTCAACAACACGTACTTTCAGTCCGTTTTTATGAACAATGGATGCTGCAATGCATCCTGCTGGTCCGGCACCAATTACCAATACATCAATTTTTTCAGTGCTCATACACCCTTAACATTATTAAATATAGTGGCGCAAAGATAGGAATTTTTAGGGAGATTTTTTCGCTGAAAGTTCACACTTCCGCTCAATTCTGTAAAATTGTATGGATATGGAGGGGCTTTGGAAATAGTGTGAGTGTCAGTGTGAGAGCGGGTTGATCCCAGAGGGATCACATAACA
>DAORKB010000342.1:0-2405 GCA_035439365.1 Bacteroidia bacterium | reverse complement strand
ATGGTTGGAAGTGTAATTGTTTTGGATGGAAAAATAATCGGCGAAGGATATCATCAATTTTATGGAAAAGAGCATGCGGAAGTTCATGCGATAAGGGCCGTTGCAGATAAAGAATTGCTGAAAAATGCTACCCTGTTTGTAAACCTGGAACCCTGCTCTCATTTTGGAAAAACACCTCCTTGTGCTGATCTAATTATAAAACATCACATTCCACACGTTGTAATTGGTAGTGTGGATACCAACTCGCTAGTTGCCGGACAAGGAATTGAACGACTTAAAAAAGCAGGTGTAAAAGTTGAAGTTGGTATTTTAGAGGATGAATGCAGAGCTTTAAATAAACGTTTTTTTACGCATCATGAAAAAAGACGCCCATACATCATTTTAAAATGGGCCCAAACAAAAGACGGGTATATTGATAACAAAAGGGAACTGACAGATAAAAAGAAAGCCTTGCAAATTAGCAATGCCGCTTCTCAAAAACTGGTTCATCAGTGGCGCAGTGAAGAGCAAGCCATTATTGTTGGAACACATACCGCGTTATTGGATAATCCTCAGCTTACTGTACGAATGATCAGTGGTAAAAATCCATTGCGCATTACCATCGACAGGACCTTGCGCATCCCCCCTGATTATCATTTACTGGATAAAAGCACCCCTACATTAATTTTAACTGAAAAAGAAACTGAATCAGAAATAAATCTGGAATATGTACAAGTGGATTTTAATATCCCTATTGTACCACAGCTGCTTCATGAATTGTATAAACGCAATATACGATCACTGCTTGTAGAAGGCGGAGAACGCTTGTTAAGCGGATTTATACAAGGTGGTTTTTGGGATGAAGCCAATGTATTTATTTCTGATAAAGAATTAGGTGCTGGCGTATGTGCACCGACATTGATAGAACAACCGGTGAGCACAGAAAATATTCAGGGTGACCAACTTTTAAAATATAAAAATTTGTATGCTGCCACATTAAACAGCATGCCTTCATCTATTCTTAGCAATAACAAATAAACGTATGGAACTATTAAAAGAAATGTGTCAGATTCATGCCCCATCAGGTAATGAAATAAAAATGACAGAATTTGTATTGAATTATATTGCCAAGAACAAAAAAAACTGGAAAGTAAAACCTCAGGTATTTTCAGGAAAAGGATTCCAGGACTGCATTGTGTTGGTATTTGGAAAACCACGTACCGCCATTTTTGCTCACATGGACAGCATAGGGTTTACCGTACGCTATGAAAAACAATTGGTAAAAATTGGTGGACCACGTACCATTGCCGGAATGAAACTGGTTGGTAAAGACAGCAAAGGAAGTATTGATTGTACTTTGCAAGTTAGCAAGGAAAATGCACTGACTTATAAATTCAAACGCGATATTGACAGAGGCACAGAACTCACCTTTAAACCCGAGTGGAGAGAAACCAAAGATTTTGTACAATGCTGTTATATGGATAACCGCCTTGGTGTGTGGAACGCTTTACAAGTTGCAGAAACTTTAAAAGATGGTATCCTTGTATTCTCCTGCTGGGAAGAGCACAATGGTGGAAGTGTATCTTATCTGCAAAAATTTATTCATAAAAAATATGATGTTACGCAGGCTTTAATCTCTGATATCACCTGGATAACAGAAGGTGTAACACATGGAAAAGGTGTTGCTATTTCCATGCGTGACAGCCTGATCCCGCGCCGAAGTTATGTGGACAAAATTATTTCTATCGCTAAAAAATCAAAAATACCTTATCAATTGGAAGTAGAAGGCAGCGGTGGTAGCGATGCCAAAGAATTACAACTGAGTGAAAACCCTTGGGACTGGTGTTTTGTTGGCGCTCCTGAAGATCATGTGCATACACCGGATGAAAAGGTGCATAAGAAAGATATTAAAGCAATGGTGGATTTGTATAAGGTGTTGATGGAGGAGTTGTAGGGTCTTCTCATTCATATCAATTAAACAGTTCTTCACATATAGAAAAAAGCATTTTACATAATTTTTTTTTATGAGTTTGCTATTTTTTCTAATGTTGTCAAAATGTTCTATCGATACATCCTAACTTATAAGCACTTAATCATGTTAAGTATCGTATTTTTCCTCAATAGTATTGAGGAAAAAGCGCAAAATTCTTCTCCTCAAAAAATTTCTTGTGACTGCTCTGACGCCATTAAAATAAATATAAATAATACGCTTGGCGAATATTATAATTATCCAACAGATAGTAAAATAAAAAACATCAACATAAAAGATATGCTATGTCACCAAGCAGGTTTGCCAGCTTGGATACCATTTTATAAAAATACGTTAGATTCATTAGGAAATCCTGATGCATTATGGTATTCTAAGGTAAAAGACGATAGCTTTTCTGTAAAAATTTTAGATAGTTTATATTTAAAAAAATCATTTC
>DAORKB010000341.1:0-2406 GCA_035439365.1 Bacteroidia bacterium | reverse complement strand
GTTGCACTGTGATTGTTTTCTGTTGATACACGTTTTTCAACATCTACTTTTGCATGAAAGGTACGTGCAACATCTTCCGGAAGTTTTTCTGCAAAATGAATAATGATTCCATTCTCTTTTTTCGTATCAATTATTTTTATTGCTTCGTTCGCCGACTCAATAACACCTGTATCTCCAACTTGTCCTCCACTCTCTGCATAAAAAGGGGTGTTATCAAACACCAACTGATATTGTTGTTTTCCTTTTGCTTTTACTTGTCTGTATTGGATAATCTTTATTTCGCTTTCCAGTTGTTTGTAGCCAACGAATATCCTTCCTCCTTCGTTCGCGCTGTGTCCTTCAACAAGTATCCAGTCGCCTGTATCAACAGCAGTTGCTTCACGTGAACGTTTTTTTTGTTTTTCTAATTCAGCTTGGAAACCAGCTTCATCAATTGTCAGGTCGTATCCACGAGCAATAAGTGCAGTCAAGTCAATCGGGAAGCCATAGGTATCATATAATTCAAAAGCAATCTTACCATCTATTGCTTTTTCTTTTTTTCCGGATGTAAGAATGCATGCCTGATCAATTCGTTTAAGTCCGTTTTCCAATGTTCTAAAAAATGAAACTTCCTCTTCCCTGATCACTTTTTCAATCAATAATTTTTGCGCAATTAACTCAGGAAATGCATGTCCCATCTGACCTGATAAAACAGGCACAAGGCGATACATAAACGGTTCTTTCAAATTAAGAGATTGGTATCCATAACGAATAGCACGTCTTAAAATTCTTCGAATTACATAACCTGCACCTGTATTGGAAGGTAATTGTCCGTCAGCAATGCTAAAAGAAATAGCACGGATATGATCCGCAATTACGCGCATGGCGATATTAATAATTTGCTGTTTTTTATGACTCTCTTGATCCGGTTTATAACGGCAGCCACTCAACTCTTCAATTTTATTAAGGATAGGCATAAATACATCCGTATCATAATTGGATTGTTTCCCTTGCAACACAACACACAAACGCTCGAAACCCATACCTGTATCCACATGACGCGCTGGTAATTTTTCAAGTTTACCATCAGCTTTGCGGTTAAACTCCATAAATACGTTGTTCCAGATCTCAATAACTTGCGGGTGCCCTGTATTTACTAATGCTTTTCCATCAATCTTATCACGTTCTTCATCAGTTCGTATATCACAGTGAATTTCTGAACACGGTCCACAAGGGCCGGTATCTCCCATCTCCCAAAAGTTATCTTTTTTATTTCCTTTCAATATGCGGTCTTCCGGAATGAACTGCTCCCATAAATCGTAGGCTTCCTGATCAAAAGCGAGCCCATCCTCGGTACTTCCTTCAAATACGGTAACATATAATCGGCTCTTGTCAATCTTGTAAACTTCAGTTAATAATTCCCATGCCCAGGCAATTGCTTCTTTTTTGAAATAATCTCCAAAACTCCAGTTACCCAACATTTCAAACATGGTATGATGGTATGTATCCACTCCCACCTCTTCCAAATCATTATGCTTACCACTTACACGCAAACACTTTTGAGTATCTGCTACACGTGGGTATTTAATCGGTGCATTTCCAAGAAACAGATCTTTAAAAGGTGCCATACCTGAGTTATTGAACATCAAAGTAGGGTCATTTTTAACGACCATAGGGGCAGAAGGAACTATTTCATGGCCTTTTGATTTAAAAAACTCTAAAAATGTTTGACGCACCTTTGTTGATTCCATTGAATTTTATTTTAAACAGTTAACATTATTCTCAAGCACCATTGGATAAAATCGCAACTCATGCGTTTTTTTCTGGCATTCATGTATACTTTTCACATCTTTTAACGTAAGTAGTGTATTGCCTAAACCAATTGGTTGGTTGCAAATTTAGTTTATTTGCGTAAATTCGCGTCAATTCATAGAAATTAATGAACAAAATCAAATATAAATTCAATACGAAGTCGCTGACGTACGAAAAGGTGACGGTTTCTTTCTTTAAGAGACTGTGGCAGGCCCTTTCGTATCTGGCTACAGGTTTGGTTTTTGCGACCATCGCCATTTTTATTGCATACAATTATTTTGATTTGAATTCTCCAAAAGAAAAGCAATTAAAAAGAGAAATGGCCGAACTGAGCCTCCAGTACCAGTTATTAAATAACCGTATGGGAGAGGTATCGGAAGTATTGGATGATATTCAGGAACGTGATAACAACATTTACCGTACTATTTTTGAGGCAGAGCCTATTCCGATCAGCATTCGAAAAGCTGGTTTTGGAGGGGTTGAACGATACAAAGAATTGCAAGGGTATGATAACTCGGAGTTGATGATTGCTACCAATATCCGTCTGGACAGGTTAAGTAAACAGTTGTATATCCAATCCAAATCATTTGATGAAGTTGCAAAACTGGTAAAAAA
>DAORKB010000340.1:0-2466 GCA_035439365.1 Bacteroidia bacterium | reverse complement strand
CAAACGTGAAGAGTTCAGAGATTTTTGTGATAATTTAAAGAATTGCGTGGCAGCCAACCCAGGAATTGTTATAACAGTTGATGCAAGTGCCTCAAAAGTTCCGACACGCCGATACAGAACAAATGAGCGCCTTGCTGCAGCAAGAGCCTCTACTGCAGAAAGAAAAATCATTAAAGCACTGACCAAACGCGGAGTAAAAAAATCAGATATCACTATTGAAAAAAATGAACTTGTTCAAGGTCCTGAATACAACAAGGATGCGAGGGAAAACAGAACCACATACGAACAATTTCAATACATCAAGATTAAAGGATCACTAAAAAAATAGATTTACCATGAAGCAAATCGCTTTAATCTTTTTCTTTTTGATTGCAAATGTCACGTTGTGCTTTTCGCAGACAAAAGAGTACCATGAAAAATTCACCCAGGGCAATTATCTTGTCCTTGAACAAAATTATTTGCTTGCACTTGATTATTATCTCGAAGCTTATAAAATTGATTCTCTAAATTCAAATATTAATTATAAAGTTGGAATGTGTTATTTAAAGACTCCAACACAAAAAGATCGTGCACTACCTTTTCTTCAAAAAGCAATTCAAAGCGTTACACATAATTACAATGCTGATGATGCATCAGAAAAAAAAGCTCCAGAACATGCTTATTACCTTATTGGTGAAGCATACCGTCTGGCTTACCGCTTTAATGAATCAAGCGTTTACTTTAACACCTTCAAAGAATTGGTAGGGTCCAGCAACAGATCCATCACTTCGGATCTGTCCACACAAATGGATAAAAATTTCAATGCAATTGAGTTTCTGAAAGACACTGCAAAAGTAACCATCAATAATATGGGTGACAGTATCAATACTGAATATCCAGATTATAGCCCTGTTATCTCCTCCGATCAAACAATACTTATTTTCACATCTCGTCGCCCAGGTAGTACCGGTGGAGATAAAACAACAAGTGATGAATACTACGATGATATTTATTACTCAACCAAGACACCTGATGGCAAATGGTCAAAAGCACGCTCTGTTGGATCGCCTATCAATACAATAAACAGCGAAACTAACTTAAGTCTTTCAGCCGATGGGCAGCAATTATTTATTTCTCGAGAGAGTAATGGCGGCGACATTTTTTGCAGCACGCTCGAACTAACCGGATGGTCAGAGGCTGTTCCTGTGGATGCTGCAAATTCATCTGCCTGGGAAACGCATGCATCTCTTAGTCCGGATGGAAGAACCTTGTTTTTTGTAAGTGATCGTAAAGAAGGAAGCCTTGGAGGACGTGATATCTGGCGTTGTGTCATGCTTCCAAATGGTAAATGGAGTTTACCTATAAACCTTGGTCCAACTATTAATACGGCGCAGGATGAAGACGCACCTTTTATGCATTCGGATGGAACAACACTTTTTTTTAGTTCCAAAGGGCATAAAAATATGGGTGGATTTGATATTTTTAAATCAACAAAACTGGAAGATAACAAATGGACAGAACCTGAAAATCTGAAACCACCCATCAATACACCAGATGATGATTTATTTTTTATGCAATCTTCTGATGGGAAAAAAGGATATTTTTCCTCTGCAAGAGCAGGTGGAAAAGGCAGTCAGGATATTTACGAAGTGATTTTTGTGAGTTCCTATGTAGAGCCATTAACAGTTGTAACCGGTTATATCACATTTAATGGAACAAAAAAAATTCCGGCAAATGTTCGGATTTCGGCAATAGATGCAGAAACAAATGCAGTTATTCAGGAAGTAAAGCCCAACAGTATCAGCGGAAAATATGTGTTGATCTTACATGCGGGTGTCACTGAAAAAAATTACACCATTACATACGAAGCTCAGGACTATCAATCAAAAAGTATTAAGATCGTTATTCCACCAGGTGCCGAATATCATGAAATTGAGAAAGAACTGACGTTGAAGTTTGTTAACCTTGAAAGTAAAACTTTAGGAACCTTTGCTGTTACCGGAACCATCAAAAATGATCAGGGTGAACTTATAACAGATGCAGCAATTGTTGTAAAAGATAATTTAACCGGCGCCTTGATCAATACGTATTATCCAACAGTGGATTCGGGGTATTATTACTTTTCGCTGAACAGAGGACAAAACTACAACATCTCGTACGAAGCAAACGGTTATTTATTTCAATCAGAAAATGTAAATGTTCCCAAACAACCACAATATGATTTGTTAACCAAAAACATTGTTCTTGAAAAACTAAAAGCAGGTGCTAAGATTGTTTTAAACAATATATTTTTTGATTCGAACAAATCAACTTTGCGTAAAGAATCATCACTTGAGATCGACAAATTAATGAAATTGTTAACTGATTACCCGGAACTAAAAATTGAGGTAGATGGTCATACCGATAACAAAGGGCAAGATGCGGTTAACCTTAAACTGTCGCAATCAAGGGCGCAGGCCGTAGTAAATGCATTGTTGTCAAAAGGTG
>DAORKB010000339.1:0-2468 GCA_035439365.1 Bacteroidia bacterium | reverse complement strand
TCTCCTATTGTTTAATCTTGTGATGAACTGAAAATTAGTGATGAACGCGGGGAGGAATGGCGCTTTGTTGGGGCAGCTCTGTGCGGTTGGGTGAGAAGAAGACGCATCAGCCGCGTAGACGTGTGGGATTGTCTTCCTCGCAGGGAAACATTAAAGCGCCTTGAATTTTTTGTTTCTTTTTGTTTCAAGACAAAAAGAAAAGAAGAAAAAAATTGCTAATAACTCAATCCTCTTTTCCCCACCTCAAAAACCTCGGAAAAATTGCCAACCCTTTCATGAAAATCCTTGTTAAATAATACACCACCGTATTAACAACCCTTTTTTTCCAGTTATTTTCTTTTTGATAAATAGCGTAGTCAATTTTTTTACAACCATTTTGTATGATATGAGCTATGTGGGATTTCAGTTCATTTACAAGCGTTGTATCGATAGCCTCTACATTCAATTCAATGCTGCTTAAGGCACTTAGTGAATTTAAATTAAAGGAACCAATGGTAATCCATTGCTCATCAACCATTGCAATTTTCCCGTGAAGAATGGAATTTTGCCACTCGTAAATAACAATGCCTTGTTTCATGAGTGTGGCATATAAATGAGAAGTTGCTCTGCCAAATAAAACAATATCTGAATTGGCGGATAGGATAATTGTAACCTGAACACCACGTTTGGCAGCTTTTTTCAAAGCTTTCAAGATACGACGTCCGGGTAAAAAATAACTGGATACAAAAACAATCGATTTTTTTGCATTTTTAATGGCTTGCAGGTATCCGTTTGAGATTTGACGCTTTCCGCGTATTCGATCATTCAGCCTGAATCTTACAAGTGTATCAGATACCGGCTCAACCGCTTTAGAAAATTGAATGGAAAAAATAAACTTCTTATTTAAAATATCCGAACAAATTTTGCTGGCTTTTTCGCAAATACTTCCTTTTACCAGAATAGCATAATCCAGCCAGGGAGCAACAGTTGCAGAACCCCTGTATTTATTTGAAATATTAATACCTCCAACGAGCGCAACAGCATTATCTACCACAACAACTTTGTGGTGCATACGCCTTCCCAAATTGATTATATTTCTTGAAAGAAAAGGAGCAAAAAAACGGATACGAATACCAGATTTTTTTAGGTCATTGATAAATTGGTTCGATAAATCTTTAGAACCAAAAGCATCTAGCAGCATATAAATTTTAACTCCTCTTTTAGCTGCCGCTTTCAGCTCATTGGCTATTTCCAAACCTGTTTCATCTTCATCATAAATATACGTTTGAAAATGCAGAATAGAGTGGGCGGAACGAATCAGAAGAATTAATTTTTCAAAAAAATCATTACCACTGTATACCAGTTTTACACTCTGGGCAGCATAGTAATTATTAATTTTTAAAATTGCATTAGTGTTTAACATGCTGCATCTGGAACCTGAAATGCGTTAGTTTGATTTTCCTCTTAAAAATCGGATAAAACCGGTAATCATATTTTTTTTACCCACAATGCCCCGCCACCCCTGACGTACCAGAATAATACCTAAAATGGAAAGCAACCCGAAAGGGTAGGGCCAGAAATGATTAAATGTTCCGAATAATATGGTGAAAACAATAATAAAACCAAGGAACATCCCTGAAATAAAAAACATATTGTAAATAACCGGATTGCGTTTAAAATAATCATAATCCGTTTTTTCTTTTGGTTGATAATCCTTCCAATTGTAATTAAAATTGGCAGTTGTGTTTGATGTGTTTTTTACAGAGGTACCATAATACTGTCTTTTCTTTACAGCCTCAGCTTTGGTTGCATCCGCATAATTAAGCTTCACATCGTGTAACAATCGTTTTTTTCGGTCAGTTAATACTTCATAAGCATCATTAACGATTGTAAATAATTCATGAGCCTTTGAAGAATCATTCACATCCGGATGAACTAATTTGGCCTTTGCGCGATATGCCTGCTTTATTTCCTCTAACGTTGCATCGCGGTTTATTTCAAGTATTTTGTAGTAATCATAAAGCATCCGAATGCTAAAATATGAAATTTTTAAATAAATAAAAGATTTAACAAAAAACAACAAATGTGGATTTGTTTTACTTTGACCTTTTGGTACTTTTATACGGTAATTTATAAAATCAGTATACATCCCAAAACACTTAAAAAATGAAAAAAACAGGTCGTTTTATAGCAATAACAGCCATTTTCGCGATAGCAACAATGGCATTTAAACCAACAGTTAACCCCGAACTCGAAATAGGAGCCACTATTCCGAAGGAAACGGTGAAAATGAAGGATGTCTCCGGCAAAGAAGTGAGCCTGGCAGATGTTAAAAAAGAAAAAGGACTATTGGTGATTTTTTCCTGCAATACGTGCCCGTATGTGAAATTAAGCGAGAGCCGCATTAAAGAAGTAACTGCAGAAGCCGCAAAAAATAATATCGGTGTGATCATTATCAATTCCAATGAGGCACAACGCAGTGAAGAAGA
>DAORKB010000338.1:0-2476 GCA_035439365.1 Bacteroidia bacterium | reverse complement strand
AAAATTGACATGCTTGATTTTGCCAATATTATTGCGTTGAATAAATTTGATAAACGTGGAGCATTGGATGCTATCCGCGATGTAAAAAAACAATTTAAACGCAACCATCAATTATGGGATGCCAATGATGATGATCTTCCTATTTTTGGAACCATCGCCTCTCAGTTCAATGATCCGGGTATGAATAAACTGTACAAAACAGTTGTAAATACCCTGGCAGATAAAACAGGTGCTGATTTAAAATCAACATTTACCGTAACCGGTGAAATGAGTGAGAAAATATACATCATCCCACCACAACGAACACGTTACTTAGCAGAAATTGCAGAGAACAATCGCAACTATGACAAATGGGTGAACGAACAAAAGGACATTGCACAAACATTATATGGAATTGCCAAAACAGTTGAATCCATTACTGGGGTTAAATTGGAAAAGGGTCAAAACCTGGATTCAATTATTGACCATGCTGCAAAACTTTCAAAATCTGATCATAAAGAAGCTTTAAAAATTTTAAAAGCTGAATACGAGCGTGTAAAACGAGGTTTGGACGGACATAACAAAAAGATTATTGAAGATTGGAACGCAAAAGCGGAACAATACAAAAATGAATATTTTATTTTTAAAGTTCGTGATAAAGAACTAAAAATTAAAACACATTACGAATCTCTTTCTCATTTGCAAATTCCTAAAATAAGTACCCCCCGCTATGAGGCCTGGGGAGATTTATTAAAATGGAACCTGCAGGAAAATGTGCCAGGTGAATTTCCCTACACAGCCGGTGTATTCTTATTTAAACGTGAGGGAGAAGATCCTACACGTATGTTTGCCGGTGAAGGTGGACCGGAACGTACCAACAGACGTTTCCATTATGTAAGCCTTGGAATGCCTGCACATCGACTGAGTACCGCATTTGACAGTGTTACACTTTACGGACAAGATCCGGCCATACGCCCTGATATTTATGGTAAAATTGGGAACTCCGGTGTTTCTATCTGTTGCTTGGATGATGCGAAGAAACTATACAGTGGTTTTAATCTGGCAGATCCAAAAACATCCGTATCCATGACCATTAACGGGCCTGCTGCTATCATAACAGCCTTTTTCATGAATGCTGCCATTGATCAGCAATGTGAGCTTTATATCAAAGCAAATGGGCTGGAAAATGAAATTGAAGAAAAAATAAAAAAAATATTCAAAGCCAAAAAAACAACCCGTCCGACATACCAGGGAGAATTACCAAAAGGAAATGATGGACTTGGTTTATTGTTATTAGGGGTTACAGGTGATCAGGTTCTTCCGAAAGATGTATATGAAAAAATTAAAGCAGAAACCATTGCCGCTGTTCGTGGTACTGTTCAAGCAGATATTTTAAAAGAAGACCAGGCACAAAACACTTGCATCTTTTCTACAGAATTTGCATTACGTCTAATGGGTGATATGCAGGATTATTTTATTCATAAAAAAATCCGTAATTTTTATTCTGTGTCCATCTCCGGATATCACATCTCTGAAGCTGGCGCCAACCCTATCACACAGTTAGCATTAACGTTGTCTAATGGCTTTACTTATGTGGAGTATTATGTGAGCAGAGGAATGGACATCAATAAATTTGCTCCCAATTTATCGTTCTTCTTTAGCAATGGAATTGACCCTGAATACTCTGTAATCGGGCGTGTTGCAAGAAGAATATGGGCCAAAGCAATGAAATTAAAATACAATGCTGATGAACGTTCGCAAATGTTAAAATATCATATTCAAACATCCGGGCGTTCATTGCATGCACAGGAAATTGATTTCAATGATATTCGCACAACACTTCAGGCACTGTATGCGATATACGACAATTGCAATTCACTTCATACCAATGCTTATGATGAAGCTATTACAACACCTACAGAAGAATCTGTAAGAAGAGCAATGGCGATTCAGTTGATCATAAACCGTGAGTTGGGCTTAGCAAAAAATGAAAATCCAATTCAAGGATCATTTATCATTGAAGAATTAACGGACCTTGTTGAAGAAGCTGTGCTTACTGAGTTTGAAAGAATCACTGAACGTGGTGGTGTTTTAGGTGCTATGGAAACCATGTACCAACGCGGAAAAATACAGGAAGAAAGTTTGTATTATGAAACATTAAAACATACGGGTGAGTTTCCAATTATTGGTGTGAATACCTTCCTTTCGTCAAAAGGGTCACCGACCATTGTTCCAAAAGAAGTAATACGAGCAACAGAAGAAGAAAAGCAGTATCAGATAACCATGTTGGAAGAATTACATAAATCGAATGAAGATAAAGCAGTTCAACTTCGTAAAGACTTGCAATTGCTAGCTATTCAAAACAAAAATATTTTTGAAGGATTAATGGAAACGGTTAAATACTGCTCATTGGGTGAAATCACAAATGCATTGTTTGAAGTAGGAGGACAGTATAGACGCAACATGTAATTGATGTAATATTTAATATGTAATAAGT
>DAORKB010000337.1:0-2495 GCA_035439365.1 Bacteroidia bacterium | reverse complement strand
TATAAGTATTGATTGGAATATCCCCATTGACATCATCTGGCGGTACACTGAAGCGGGTTCCCGCAACTACATACTCGGTATTCTCAGTTATAAACGGTGAAGAGTGGTTACCTCCGCTATTGGGTAATTCAATAATTTCTGCTGTTCTGAATGTTGTCAGATCAATTCTGGCAACCCGTGGAGTGTTGTTTGCATTTCCAAAAACCCAGCGTCCATCATATTCACCATTTGTTTTTGATACCTGAACGTGATGCAAATCATCCCAAGGGACAAAGCCGTGTGAAGTATTCAACATGGGTTTTGTTTCTTCCGAATATCCATACCCTTTTTCCGGATCTACAGAAAATACAGGCATTACACGAAGCAAGCGACCTGACGGCAAACCATAGACTGACATTTGTCCACTAAAACCACCACTTACAAAATTGTAAAATTCATCATATTTACCAGGAGCAACATATGTTTTAGAGGCAGCATCTCCGCTTACTGCGTTACTTACTGATTTTGGTTTACAAGAAACCATACTCACTACAGAAAGAACTGTAAGTAGCAAAGCGCTATTAATTGTACGAGTTTTCATAAATTGTTTGTTTTTAGTTTAGCATTTACTGTTGTACATTATGGTTTTACACCATCATTCTTGCGCATAAATTCCAGAATACTCCTCGCTTCCTCATCACTCAGACTTTGGTTGGGCATTCTTACAAGACATAATTCGAGCATTGCTTGTGCTTCCGGGTCTTTGTCAAGCATTACATCAGTATTCGTAATAAAGTTCATAATCCAGCCCGGATGCCTGCGTTTTGTTACTCCTGCCCAGCCTGGACCCACAAGTTTTTCATCTGTCATCTTATGACAGGATGCACATTTGACCTCTGTGGCTTTTTCGCCCTCTTCAGCCATTTTACTGTTTAGCTTGTCTTCAACAACAATGTCCGAGAACTTACCTTCCCCACGATGGGGATCATAAGCAGGGTTTTCATTTGCAGCGGTTGGTTTTTCTGCTTCCTGGTTTGAATCTTGCTTCTTCTTTTCTCCATCATTTCCACATGCCGATACAAGTCCAAATAAAGATAAGATAGATAGTACGATTATTTTTTTCATAGTGTAATTTTTAAGGTTAACTTATACTGATTTACTTTAAAATTTGCATTCCAAAATCTATCAAAATGGGAACATTTACCCCATTATTTTATTCTCCGGATTTTAACTTAGATAGTTAAGCTTGTTTTTCTTTGACAAAATTGATACAATTATTTCCGTAAAACTATGATATAGATTAGCATTTTAGTTTCTTCAGCTGACTTTAATCATATCATGAGCACTTGCGCAATTTAATACTTTTAATTAAACGCTCCCAAAAAAAACTTTCATTTCTGCATTTTATTTAGCTTTATATTGATAGTTAGATTTTTAAATTTGCTATTATTGCATAAATCAATTGCAGGGCTCTACGAACTTTGGTCAGCACATTATTGAATAGGAGTTTCAAGAATAAAAATGAGGATTAAAATTGTTCAATCAATTCATCCACTAGCAAAGAAACGATTTATTCTTGTCTTATCTGTATTTTTAAAATTCTTTGTTTAACTTCTTAAGTATTTTGTCATTTAGTGAAGATGAGGTAAAGTATTGTTAAATGATTATTTTTGCAAAATTATGAGAACAATAGAAAATTGGATTAAAATTGCATTGATGAATTTAGGCCTGGTTGCATTACTAGGTGTTACCTTAAGATATAAAATTGCTTTTTCACTTCCATTTATTGATCAGAAAAATTTGTTACATGGTCATTCACACTTTGCATTTTCAGGATGGATCTCTCAAGCATTAATGGCTTTGCTCCTGTATTACCTTCTTAAACAAGGCCAGGCAAATGTGCTGAAAAGATATCGAATCATCCTGTTTTCGAATCTTCTAACAGCTTACGGAATGCTAATCTCATTTCCAATTCAGGGTTATGCATTCTTTTCTATTCTCTTTTCAACTCTCTCTATTTTTATTTCCTATGTTTTTGCAATCATGTATTGGAAAGACCTAAATAAATTAAAAGGCATCCGAAACCCTCATCCATGGTTTAAAGCCGCTTTATTATTCAATGCAATTTCATCCATCGGTCCTTTTAGCCTTGCCTATATGATGGCGGCTCAGATAATAAATCAAAAACTATACTTAGCATCCATGTATTATTTTCTACACTTTCAATACAACGGTTGGTTTCTTTTTATTTGCTTAGGTTTATTTATTTACAAACTAACTGAATTTATCGGAGAAAAAAAAGGATTCAAATCTATTTTCTGGCTCTTTGCAATGAGTTGTGTTCCTTCTTATTTCTTATCAGTCTTATGGTTGCCCATTTCAACTACAATGTATATACTGATTATTTTTTCAGTCATAATGCAATTAATAGGATGGATATGGTTAATCAACATCATCCGCGTTCATCTTTCGGCTATTAACCATCATCTATCCAAGCCTGCTAAATGGCTATTATC
>DAORKB010000336.1:0-2509 GCA_035439365.1 Bacteroidia bacterium | reverse complement strand
ATTAGAAGAACCTATGTGTTCCTATGTACCTATGTGGTTAAATAAAATCAGCATGAACAGATTTATGAAAATTCCTTTCAAAACAGTACTTTAGCTTTCTCCGAAATGAACTGTTTTAATGGCAAAAGAGATTTTACTTGAAGTTAAAAATTTAGTTACTGAGTTTCGTACGGAAAACGAAACCGTGAAAGCTGTAAATGATATTTCGTTTACACTGTCCCGTGGCGAAACTATTGGTATTGTTGGTGAATCCGGATCCGGAAAATCGGTTACATCGCTTTCTGCGATGCGTTTAATTCCAAATCCTCCAGGAAAGATTACGCAAGGAGAGATCATTTATCATACAAAAAATAATGCTGCTGTTGACCTTGTAAAGCTTACGGAAAAAGAAATGCGAGCATACAGGGGGAATGAAATTGCTATGATTTTTCAAGAGCCCATGACCTCTTTAAATCCCGTATACACCTGCGGGGACCAGGTGATGGAAGCAATCCTATTACACCAAAAATGCACAAAAAAAGAAGCGAGGGAGCGCACCTTACAGCTATTTAAAGAAGTTCAATTGCCCCGCCCCGAAGCTATTTTAAATAGCTATCCACATCAATTATCGGGAGGTCAGAAACAACGGGTGATGATTGCAATGGCGATGAGTTGTAATCCCAATGTACTTATTGCCGATGAGCCCACCACCGCTTTAGATGTTACCGTTCAGGCAACCATATTGGAGTTAATGGCAAAACTGCAACGGGAGCACGACATGGGTATTCTTTTTATAACACATGATCTGGGTGTTATCGCAGAACTTGCCGATAAAGTAATCGTCATGTACAAAGGCAAAATTGTGGAACAAGGTTCTGTAATGGATATTTTCTCAAACCCACAACATCCTTATACAAAAGGATTACTGGCGTGCAGACCACCTTTGAATAAACGATTAAAATGGTTGCCAACGGTTTCTGACTTTATGTCGATTAATGAACAGGGGCAATTTACCGAACGCAATACATCCATTCATCAACTAACTGCGGGATTAAGTATCTCTACGGAGGAAAGGGAACAGGAACATAAAAAGCTGTATGCACAATCACCCATTCTTCAGGTGAAAAATATCCAGACTTTTTTTCCGCTCAAAAAAAATATTTTTGGAAAGGCGTTGAGCTTTGTTCATGCAGTGGATACCATCAGTTTTGATGTATATCCGGGTGAAACACTTGGACTTGTTGGAGAATCCGGCTGTGGAAAAACCACATTGGGAAGAACCATTTTACGGCTCATTGAACCAACTGCCGGTGAGATTATTTTTGAAGGAAAAAACATCACCGCCCTCAATACAACCGATATGCGTGCTTTAAGAAAGGACATGCAAATTATTTTTCAGGATCCCTACTCTTCCTTAAATCCACGCATCACAATTGGGCAAGCCATTATGGAACCGATGCAGGTACATGGAATACTTGATAATGATGTGGCCCGTAAAAACCGTGTCATTGAATTGTTAGAACGAGTAAATATGAACGAGTCTCATTTTTATCGCTATCCACATGAATTTTCAGGCGGGCAGCGACAACGCATTTGCATTGCAAGGGCACTGGCTTTAAAACCTAAATTTATCATCTGCGATGAATCCGTTTCTGCGCTGGATGTATCCATTCAAGCGCAGGTTCTAAACCTGTTAAACGAGTTAAAAAGAGAATTTAATTTCACGTATATTTTTATTTCGCATGACCTCTCGGTTGTTAAATTCATGAGCGACCGCATGGTTGTTATGAATAAAGGAAAAATTGAAGAAATTGGTGATGCAGATGCTATTTATAATAACCCTCAGACAGAATATACCAAACGTTTAATCAGCGCTATTCCCAAAGGCGAATTAGAGGATATAAAAAGAGCGATTGAAGAAAAGAAAAACAAATTATCTTCTTAACAAATTTGATTTGTTATCCGAAATAAAAGGACTATGTGTCTATGTGGTTTAATTTTTTTAATCACATAGGACAGATAGGCTTTTACGATATACGTTTAGGTTTTTTTTAGAATGCGCACATTCAATTCTAAGGTCGATACTTTTTATCTGAGCGGGCTCTGGAAGTAATAAGAAAGTCTTTTGAGTAAACAAAAAAAAGCGTAAACTTGTACCTCATTTTAACAAACAAACAAAAAATCATGTACAAATTATTTACAATTATTGCTGTTGCTTCAATCGCAATTTTTACAAGCTGCTCTAAAAAGAAACAATTTATTTATGAAAATGATACTGATTTCCACGAATGGATAAATCAGCAATCTGTGAAATCCAGTCCGATTGCGCATTCCGGTGTTAGTGTTTCTATTATTGATTCTACACATGAGTACAGTTTGGGTCTTTCAAAAACAATTGCAAATATCAGTGATCAAAAGCTGACACAAGTAAAATTCTCGTACTGGGTTTATGTAAAAAGCGATCAGGCAAAAGCAAGTACTGTTCTTAGCATTGATCTAAACGGAAAAAATAATCTTTGGGAAGGACGTT
>DAORKB010000335.1:0-2530 GCA_035439365.1 Bacteroidia bacterium | reverse complement strand
ACAACGTTGTTTTTCCGGCGCCTGATGCACCAACAATGCTAATCAATTCACCTTTGTTTATTGTAAGTGAAACACCTTTCAAAACGGCTAGCTTACTGTATGACTTAAAAATGGATTCGGCTTTGATCATCATAAAAACAAGTCTGTTATATTACATCGGAATATCGCCGATAAAAATACGAGAATATTTATTTAATTATACTTAAAGCTTTACTTACTTCTTGTATTTGTATAAAATAATTACCTGTTGGCAGGTTATTCGTATTTACAGTTGTTGTACCATTGGAAATAATGCCGGTCATCACTTGCTTACCATTGTTATCAATTATCGAATACAGCTTACCTGCATAATTGAAAGATGTACTGAACATGTTAGTATGTGTAGCCGGATTAGGATAAACAAAAATAGTATATTAATGGTCGACTATAAAATGATTAACGGTATCGGCCTGTAAATATAATGCAGAATGATAAAAGCGCAGGGAGGTATTCTATATATTGATAATAAACCGATAGGGTTGTTTCGCGTCTTCACCTGCATAATCCACCCCAATACGTGGACCGGCAACTATATCTTTGGGTTTCACAAGTATACCTTTGTCCTCTATCCAAATTTTATTTTGTGTCAGATCCAAACCTGTGTGAATGGTTTGTATTCCCAATGCTTGTGAAACAGTACCGGGTCCGCCGGCAATTTTTTTCTTTCCACTCATAACTTGTTCAACTAACTCTTTTACTGGTTCAAGCTTACGACGTTGCAAAATAGTTTTTATACCTTCTGCTGGTTTCACAGCTCTTACCAATACCGCATGAGGTGTATTTTTAAAATTCGTTACCACATTAAACAAATGATGAATCCCATAGCATAAGTATACATAACTCATCCCACCTTCGGCAAACATAATTTCCGTTCTATTGGTACGGCGGCCATTATAAGCATGCGAGGCTCTATCCGTTTCTCCGGCATAAGCCTCTGTCTCTGTAATAATACCAGCGGTTATCTTCCCATCAATTTTAGTAAATAAATATTTCCCCAACAACTCCTTGCTGATTTCAACAACATTTTCCCTCAAATAAAAATCCTTTTCCAGCTTCATTTTTTCAATTCTATTTTTCAACTCCCCAAGCCTGAAAGGCTTGAATCTTTTATTCGCCCCTGATGCAATCAGGGGATTTGGAGTAAATTATTTTCATTGTATTTAATTTGTGAATGATCCAACATCCATTGGATGGTGTGCAAAATCTTGTCCTCTGGATTATCGGTAACAGCATCTACCAACATCTTCAGTTTCATCGGGTGAACAGCCAGTAGCTCTTTTATTTGTGAACTGATATTTTCAAATTCATCTGTATGCAATACTTTCTTATTACTTTCCAAACATACATCACATTGTTTGCAAGGATCGGTGTTTGTTTCTCCAAAATAGGCCAATAAAAGTTGACTCCGGCATTTGTGTATGCTTTCTGCATAATGAATCATTGCACTTACGCGTTCTTTGGCTTTTTTCTTTAACAGCGAAAAATTCTCTTTAGAAAATGTCAAATCCTTTGTAGCAACCCTTGCTTGTTCAAATGTAAGCTGTGGCAATTCAGTTTGTGCCGCATATACAATTACTTTGTGTTGATGGAGGTAATTCAGTGTTTTAACAACAGCTTCCTGTTTCGCCGGAACCTTCCGGGCCAAATCCCCTTCATTTATTTTTACAAAATTATCAAACAAGCCCGAATAGGAGCGAAGTAGTAATTTAATAAAGACATCCACTTTCGGATTGCTCAACTGAAATTTATACAAATCCTCACGGTTCATTTCCAGTTTAATGCGCGAAGGCTGAAAAACAGCATCTGTAAGTGATAGGTACCCTTCACGCTCCATAAATTTCAAACTGTTAAATACCAAAACAGGTTGTAATTTATAGGTATCCGAAAACGCAATAATATCAAAGTTAGTCGTTACTCCTTTACCCGAACCCGCAGGCATTTGATAATAATTAACAAGTGCCTGGTATACCTGGCGAATTTCTTCTAGTGATGGAAAGCTGGCCTGAAGGTTTCGTTCCAACTCCGCTTTATCACCTTTGTTATAAAGTAATACAGCATATGCTTTTCCCTCGTCCCTGCCTGCTCTTCCTGCTTCCTGAAAATAAGCTTCTATCGAATCCGGTACATCTATATGAACAACAAAGCGTACATCCGGTTTGTCAATGCCCATTCCAAAAGCATTGGTACAAACCATTACCTGCGATTTATTTTGTATCCAATTTGTTTGTTTGGTATCACGCGTTTTGGAATCCAACCCGGCGTGATAAAAATCGGCACTGATTTGATGACTTCTTAGATAGGTGGCAATATCCTGTGTTTTCTTACGGTTACGGGCATATACAATTCCTGAACCTTTTACATTGGTAATGATTTTTACAAGGCGCTGTAATTTATCTTCTTCCTTTAATACAACATACTGAAGATTTTTGCGCTCAAAACTTTTTTGGATGACATGCGTTTTTTTAAACAGCAGCTTTTCCTGAATATCTTT
>DAORKB010000334.1:0-2532 GCA_035439365.1 Bacteroidia bacterium | reverse complement strand
GGAACAAAACGTGATCTGGCCCAAATTCCAAAACGCAATGCAATTTCTATTTCTAAATTAATGCCTTCACTAAAACATCTTCGAAGTGTTTGCCGGGTAAGTTCCTGACTTTCTTCCGGCAATACTTCAATACAATCCATTCCTACCAGCTCCTCCACAGGTGTTCCACCAGGAATGCTCCTGTTGATCAATTCTATTTTGAAAAATTTATTTACGACAAGAATAATATCCGGCGAGTTCTCAAACTGATAGCGGAACATTTCTGTAGCTCTTTTCCGCTCAGTGATAATCTCGGTAAACATGATGATCCCTCCTATTTCACCTGTAGCTTTGTGCCAGGGATGAATTTCCCATCTTAACCATTCTTTGCTGCCATCAGCTTTAATAAATGAATCTTCCTCCATCTTTTCAATGGAGCCGTTCAAACAACGTTGATATTTGTCTTTCAATCGTTCATTCATTTCCGGAAAAATTTCACTTTGTGTTTTTCCGTAAAGTTGTTTGTCTTCCAATTTGTAATCGAGTATCCACCTACGGCTGGTAGCAATGTATTTCATCTCCGTATCAAACATGGCGAGCGATACCGGACTATGCTCAATAAATAACGTTAACTGTTCCTGATTTTCAACTAACTGAGCCAGCATTAGTTTTCTTTCGGTAATGTTTCTGAACATTCCGTCAATGTGACTCGGTTTACCATGGTTATCATAAATTAATCGTGCATCCAGGGAAATAAATACATCTTTACCCAAATTTGATTTGAAGGTCATTTCATATTCCTTAAACTCCCCTCTTTGCTTTAAGGTTTGAACAAGTTGCTCTCGTTTAGCAATATCTGCATAAATGGTAGAAACAGACTTACCTATTAATTCTTCTCGTTTATATCCTAAATGATTTTTTAAAGATGGGCTAACATCCAAAATAATTCCGTCAATACTTGTTTGATAAAACACATCCTGCGCATTCTCAAAAATAGTACGATACTTTTTTTCACTTTCCTTTACTTTTTCTTCAATTTTTTTACGCTCTGTAATATCCCTGGCAATGCATAAATATTTCTTTTCATCTGCCAGTAGTCTTACATTTACTTCAATATCAATATCTGTCCCGTCTCTCTTTCTCCATTTGCGTTCCGTAAGCAAAATTTTATTTTCATGTAGCGAATGTAATTGAATGGGTAATCGTTCGAGCTCTCCTGGTGCAAAGATATCTGCGATTTTCATGAGTTTAAGTTTCTCTTCTGAGTATCCCAGCAAATTACATGTGCTCTTATTTACATCATTAAAGGTTGTATCCTCATTCAGCAAAAAGATCGGGTCGCCTGCGTGTTCCAATAGGGACCGATATCGTTCGCCGATCTCCGTAATTTTGTTATTACTAATTTTCAGATCTTTAATTAGTTTTTGAATACTGCCAATAATATACAGTGAAAGAGAGATTGCAGCTATCAGCGAAAAAACAATAAGAATGTAAAAACGTCTGGATGCAATGTTGTACTGTTCAACACTTTCTTTGCGTATTTCCTCTCCAACCTTTACCTGTAATTCAATAAGTTTGGATAATTTTCCGATAACAGCGTTGACGCTATTGAATAATTTCTGGTTGGCAACAGAATCCGTTAACTGCCCATTACTCTTTAACATTTCGACCTGAAAATTCTCTATAAATGATTCGGACTCCTGCATCAAGGCTTCTGTTTGTTGTACCTCTTCTTTTTCCTGGGCCGTAAGGTAAGTAAGCTTATAGATGCTCCAATTGGATGCGATTTTATCCCGGGTCTGTTCTATCTGATGCTCCGCTTCCTGAATTGTAATGGTATGATTTTTTAACTGATGCCCAACAGATAGAATGCCTTGTATATAACTAAATCGGATGGTTGTTAATTGCTGCAGAGGAAGCACCCTGTCCAGATATAATTTTTGCGTGTGTTGATTGATTGTTTTTAACTCATGCGTGCCGTACCACCCCACCCCGACAATAAAAACGGACATGACAACTACTAATAAATACAATTTTTTAGAGCCCTTCATAAGATGAATGGAATAATTCGAGAAATTATATCAATTAAAAAAAATCGATCTTTTTAATACGTATTAATCTAAAATAGGTTGTAGTCGTTCGTATATTAAATGTAGTGAATCAATCGCTGCTAAGCAAATATAATTTAATCCCTATTTGAGGGGATCTTAAGGGTGCATTTTACTTCATTAGAGGGGTAAAACCCAGGTTTTCTTAAAAAAAGCATCCAGGCCTTATTTAGCAAAATTCGCAAAAAAAGCCTGGACGCAATAATTCTTAAGAGAACACTCAATTTACTGTTTATTCATTTGTTGTTCTTTTGTTTTTTCGCTTTTTAATGATTCTTTTAATCAAATAGCAAATCGACAAAATCAATATAGCTACTGGCCAACCGCTTATAATTCTAAGTACAAAATTCACAAAAGCGGTCCATCCATACCCTAATGAATCTTTCACCTTTTTCGCAAATTTCTCCTCTTTTACCGGTTCAATTGCAATCTCTTTTTCTTAAAA
>DAORKB010000333.1:0-2542 GCA_035439365.1 Bacteroidia bacterium | reverse complement strand
TTAAAGGATCCGTTATTGGCTGAAGTGGAATACGGGGGAATTCAATTTGCATTGCGGTAAAAATACTTATTTTTGTGAGAATGGACGATGGATATTCAGCACCTAAGAAATTGGAACCGGATGAATTTTATTATTCACCGGAAGGATACATCGTTTTTACAGAAAAGTACCATTTAAAACGTGGCTACTGTTGTCAAAATGGATGCAAACATTGCCCTTATGGATTTGATAAAAGTAAAGGAAGAATTGATAAGAAAAAATAAATATAAATTTAAACAACCCTCCTACGCCGAGGCTTCGGCGGGCGAGGCTCTCTAAAACGCAAATGGAATTAGCAAACAAAACAAAAAACGAAGCAGAAATTAAATCTTTTCAACAGCAGATAAAAAAAGGGATCCCGGATGAACTACCAACTCCTCAACCTTTCGATTCATCATTAAATCATGCTCCTAAAAGAAAAGAGATTTTAAATAAGGACGAAAAAAAACTCGCTATCCGTAACGCATTGCGCTATTTTGATAAAAAACATCATCCCATATTAGCAAAAGAGTTTGCACAGGAATTAAAGGCGTATGGACGCATTTATATGTACCGTTTTCGTCCAACGTATAAAATTTATGCGCGCCCTTTCTCCGATTACCCTCACCAATCGGTACAAGCAGCGGCTATTATGATGATGTTGCAAAATAACCTGGATTATGCAGTTGCACAACATCCGCATGAATTAATTACATATGGTGGAAATGGAGCTGTTTTTCAAAACTGGGCACAGTATCTTTTAACAATGAAATACTTATCTGAAATGACAGATGAGCAAACACTGGTGATGTATTCCGGTCATCCCATGGGGCTTTTCCCTTCTCACAAAGATGCACCTCGTGTAGTTATAACCAATGGTATGATGATACCGAATTATAGCAAACCCGATGACTGGGAAAAATTTAATGCGCTGGGTGTGACACAATACGGACAAATGACAGCGGGTTCTTATATGTATATCGGTCCTCAGGGAATTGTACATGGTACAACGATTACAGTAATGAATGCGGCACGAAAAATTTCAGAAAACGAAGAAGCAAGAAAAGGAAAATTATTTGTTACCTGTGGATTAGGCGGTATGAGCGGTGCACAACCCAAAGCCGGAAAGATTTCTGGCCTCGTGACAGTCGTTGCAGAGATTAATCCGAAAGCAACAAAAACAAGACATTCACAAGGGTGGGTAGATGAGGTGTATACCGACCTCTCGAAACTAATTGAACGCATCAGAAAAGCACAACAGGTGAAAGAGGCTGTTTCATTGGCTTATGAAGGAAATGTAGTTGATTTATGGGAAAAACTTGTTCAGGAAAAAATAAAAGTGGATATCGGATCGGATCAAACTTCGCTGCACAATCCTTGGGCAGGAGGTTATTATCCTGCCGGATTATCATATGAACAATCCAATGAGATGATGGCGAAGGATCCGGATACGTTTAAAAAAGAAGTTCAAAAAACACTGGTTCGACATGCAAATGCAATTAATGCACTGGCTGGTCAAGGCATGTATTTTTTCGATTATGGCAATGCATTTTTATTGGAAGCATCCCGTGCAGGAGCTGATATCGTGAATAAAGATGGCACATTTAAATATAAATCATATGTACAGGATATTTTAGGGCCGATGTGCTTTGATTATGGATTTGGCCCTTTTCGTTGGGTGTGTACTTCCTGCGACCCCAAAGATTTAGAAACGACTGATAAGCTGGCTCTGGCAGTATTGCAGCAAATGCATCAGGAGGCACCTGAAGAAATAAAACAGCAACTAAGTGATAACATCGTTTGGATAAAGGATGCGATGAAGAATAATTTGGTGGTTGGTTCACAGGCACGTATTCTTTATGCTGATTCTGAGGCCAGAGTAAAAATAGCACAGGCATTTAATAATGCAATTAAAACAGGACAGTTAACTGCACCGGTTGTTCTTGGTCGTGATCATCATGATGTATCCGGAACAGATTCTCCTTACCGCGAAACATCAAATATCTATGATGGTTCAAGCTTTACGGCTGATATGGCGGTTCAAAATTTTGTTGGGGATGGTTTTCGTGGTGCCACATGGATCTCACTTCACAATGGTGGTGGAGTAGGTTGGGGGGAAGTGATTAATGGAGGTTTTGGTATGGTATTAGATGGCAGCGCCGACAGCGAAAGAAGGCTTCAATCCATGCTGTTTTGGGATGTAAATAATGGAATAGCCCGCAGAAGCTGGGCAAGAAATGAGGAAGCGCTTTTTGCAATTAAAAGAGAGATGCAACGTACCCCTCAGTTAAAAGTAACCTTGCCCAACCTGGTAAATGATGATTTGTTAGAAGGATTATTTTAAACAGAAGAACCATGAAAAACGTATTGAGGTTAGCCGGTTGTATGAGTATCCTGGCAATTGCTTTGAGCTCGTGTACAAAAGAAGATGATGTGAAACCGGAGGATGATAGCCAGATCTATAACGGAAGCTGGAATGTCTCTGAAAATAGTAAGGAATATGGAACTTCCAAGTATACTGTCA
>DAORKB010000332.1:0-2553 GCA_035439365.1 Bacteroidia bacterium | reverse complement strand
CTTCGCGATAGCTGTTATCGGTTTGAATAACATCCCGTGCATCCCACCATTTGCTCGGAATGCCTATTTCATTAAGGTATGCATTCACAATTTTGGTGGAGATGATTTCTCCCATACACACGATTTTATCATATTCGTAATCGTAATTCCCGGTAAGTTCATCTTCTATGGCCCAGTCCAGTTCTACAAACGTGTTGTTTAATTCATTATAAATAGGATGCTGAGGTGTAGGAAATAATTGTTTAACGATGTCGAAATGATACTTTTTGATTTCTTCTAAAATAGGACCTGCAGCTTCATTTTTATAAAAAACGGCATCGACCAGTTTTTCCAAAGCATTGGTAACTTTACCCATTGCAGATATTACAACAATCGTATTTCCTGCAGCAAAATTTTTTAATATATGGGCGACATTTTTAACGGAAGTTGCATCTTTTACAGATGCACCACCGAATTTATATACATTCATTATCTATTTGTTATTTAAAAAATCAATTGCTAATTGATTCATGAGATCTGGTTTTTCAAAAAAAATACTGTGTGAACAATTGGGAATAACACAAAACTGACTGTTTTTAATGGCCCTATGCATTTCGAGTCCATGTTCTAATTTGTATTGATCACGATCACCAAATACAATTAAAACGGGTATGTTAATTTTTGTTAGGTCACTCAACGGAAAATATTCTTCTTTGAACCACATCCGGTTTGACTCTGTTACGAGCCGTTTCCAGTCTTTTTGAGGAGAAATGGTATTGTAAAAAGTTATCCATTGGGTAAAATTTTTTTCAAATTTGTTTAATGAAAAGTTTGGTCCCCAGTCTCCAACTTCGTCCGGTTTTAGGCCATCAGCTCTATAATTTGGACCCACCGCAATTATTTTTTTTACCTTGTCCGGACGATTTTTAGCAAGTAAAAGCGCTTCAATCCCACCATCACTCCATCCCATTATATAGGTGCTGTCTAATTTCAAGAGGTCGATCATTTTTGAACAATAATCAGCAATCAATTGATAGCTCAATGCGCTATCTGCGAGCTCAGATCGCCCGTGTCCCGGCGCATCAGGGATGATGACCTTGTATTTTTTTGATAGTTCAGGAATGCTGTTTTTAAAATTACCAATATTGCCAATTCCTCCGTGAAGCAGAATCAACGGTGCACCGGTACCGTACGTTTCGTAATATATTTTTGTGTTACGAATGGTCAGATAAGAACCGTTATTTGACCCATATTTAATTTGAGCTGTTCCAATAAGGGAGAGCAATATGAGGCAAATGAACAGGATTTTTATCAATAAATAGTGAAGGCGATTTTTCATATAAATGCGAATGGTATGAAACTAGAACTGATAATTTTGAATTTGTTCACCAACTAATTTACAGTTTACCCATTCCGGTGCAAAGTGTGTATTATAGGTTTTATAAAAATTAATAGCTGGTTCGTTCCAATCGAGTACTTGCCATTCCATACGTTCAGCGTGTATTTCTTTCGCAGCTTTGATCACTTCATTAAATAGTTTTTTACCAATTCCATGTTTTCTATATTCACTATTTACAATTAAGTCTTCGAGAAAAACACACTTGCCTTTCCAGGTGGAATACTTAATATAATAGAGTGCAAGGCCAACGACTTTATTATCAAGTTCAGCAACAAAAAAATGAAATAGCGGATGGTTGCCAAAACCGTCTTTTTCCAATGCTTCAACAGTAATGATAACTTCACCGGCAGCCTTTTCATAAATGGCTAATTCCTGGATAAGTTGAAGTACTTGAGGGAGGTCTGATTTAATGCCTTTTCTAATGGAAATGGGTTGCATAGTTGTAAAAATATGTAATTATATAATTGGTTCGAAACCTTAGTTAATCGATGAACTTTATACAAAGCACGTGCGGATGTGTCCGTTCGGGCGGATTCGAGAACTGTGCGCAAATATACTAAAGAACTTCATTTTAAGCTCACACACAGTTCTCGACGCTAAGTCTATGCTAAAGCTCCGCCTTACGCAGTGCTCGAACGGACACAACACACATTTCATCACTTAATTGAAGTTTTCAAACATTTAAAATAAGCAGTCCATACCGGGGCTTAGGTTAACAGTAAAGATATTATTTCTTTTAAGCAAAATATCATTTTATCCCTCCAAAAAAAAGTACGATATTTACACAAAACTAAAAATGAATACAACCATGAGTAGGGTTAAGACGTTGGGCCAGTTTATTATAGAAAAACAGGCCGATTTTCCTTTTTCAAAAGGAGAGCTATCACGTTTATTGCGTGATATTGGTATTGCAGCTAAAATTGTGAACCGTGAAGTGAACAAAGCCGGATTGGCTGATATATTAGGTGATGCAGGGGAAATAAATGTTCAAGGAGAAAACGTTAAAAAACTCGACGTATTTGCAAATGAGCAATTTATTGCGGCGCTTAGTGTAGGAGGTGAATGTTGTGCTATTGCTTCGGAAGAAAACGAAGATATTATTGTGGTGGACAATGAAATGTCAAAAAATGCCAAATACATAGTAGCAATGGATCCCTTGGATGGTTCTTCCAATA
>DAORKB010000331.1:0-2564 GCA_035439365.1 Bacteroidia bacterium | reverse complement strand
GAAAAAATAAAAATTATCATTAAAATTATTGCGGAAGCATCCAGCAAGGATGATCCCAATAGCTTGCACATTGATGAAAGTTTACTTCATAAAATTGTAGTTGCGGAATCGGCAAAAGCATATCTCACTAAAAATGTAGATCATGAAAATAAGGCGGGATTGTTTGCAAATTATCAGTCCTTGTGTACATGCATATCATCAATCATCCATCAAATCAATCCAAAATTCCCATATCCTTTAGCCATGGCCAGTAACTTGATTGAAACGGCACATGAACAAATTTTCTTTTCTCAACATTTGCCTGGTCTATCAGATGTTCCTACCTCAAAAAACAATTATTCGCACATCTCGGAGTTTTTGGAGCTCATTATTTTTTCCACAATAAAGAAGTAGCAACCTGACAGGTTCCCGAAACTTAACCCATTCATAAAACCAACTTGACGATAAATTAGGTCAATACCATCATCTTTACGGTATCGATATTAGTTTGTGAAATACCATTGATAATGTTGGATAAACGCAAATCTCAGGGCTCATCCCAATAAATCTCAGGACTTATATCTTGCATCTTTTGTTTACATTAACTTAACATTGAACACACAAACTTAACATTCGAGTAATGTTTTGGATACAAGTCAAAGATAATTTTGCCGCAACAAAAAGTTATATTAACTATAAACTAACAATAATGTTTATTAAAAGAAACGTTTTTTTAACATGCGCGGGCATCGGATTGATGTTAACAAGTACAAAAATTAAAGCACAGGAAACAGTTGAAGCACCTTTGGATACACTTACCAGGAGCGTACAAGTTCTTCAGGATGAATTTAAAGTTTTGAAACGCTTAAAAATAACAGGATATATACAACCTCAGTGGCAATATATTGATTCAGCAGGGGCGCCATCATTTGCAGGGGGAGATTTTGTGAACGGAACCTCAAAATATTACAGTCGTTTTACCATCCGAAGAGGTCGTTTTAAATTTACATACAACTATGAAAATATTGAGTTTATGTTAAATACAGATGCAACGGAGAAAGGGTATGCATTGCGTGAAAGCTATGTTAAAGTGAACGATCCATGGGGGAAAGGATTTAGTCTTCTGGCAGGATTACTTCAGGTTCAGTTTGGTTTTGAGGTAACACAATCATCCAGTGTTCGTGAAACTCCGGAGCGTGCACGTTACAATCAGATTTTATTTTCAACCGAGCGTGATTTAGGCCTTTTTGGTAGCTATGTCGCACCTAAATCATCCAAATTATATGGGATAAAAATTGACGCAGCGGTTATGAATGGTGTTGCAGGCGTTAATCCGGAGTTTGATAGTCACAAAGATTTTACAGGCAGGATCCAATATTCCAGAACCTTAAAAAACGAAAAATTTAGCTGGGCAATAGGAGCATCTGGTTACTATGGGGGATATCGTTTGGGAAATGTGAAGGATTATGATTTTACAACACTTCCAAATGGAGACAAAGGTTTTGTGTTTGCACCAGACACATCTGATTATAACCGTGTTGGCGAAAGAAGATATATAGGAGCTGATGCACAGGCGAGTATCGATTGGCCAATTGGTATTACTACACTTCGTGCGGAATATATTGCCGGAGAACAACCGGGTGCAGTTTCTAATTCATTAAGTCCAAGACTAGCACCTACTGCATCAATTTATCACAGAACATTTGATGGAGCTTATTTCTACTTTATTCAAAACATTGGTACATCCAGATTTCAAGCCGTTGTAAAATATGATTGGTATGATGCCAATACGAAAGTCAAAGGAAAGGATATTGGAAAGGTTGGTACCAATACAAATGCGGGAGATATTCGCTTTGATACCTGGGGGTTTGGTTTAACAGTCCGCCTCAATGCATATGCAAAAATTATTGCATATTATGATTTGGTAAAAAACGAAAATACAATGGTGAAAGGTTATACGAACGATATAAAAGACAATGTCGTAACCATTCGTACACAAATAAGATTTTAAGAACAGAATATAATTATAAAAGATAACGAATTTAAAAACAGATGAAAACAAAAACTATTTTATTGGCATTGGCTCTTTATTCAAGTGCAATAGTTGCTCAAAAATTAAAAGGAAGTGATACCGTATTGCCATTGGCACAGAAAGAAGCAGAGAACTATATGAAAACAAATAAATCTGCAAAAGTGATTGTCACAGGTGGTGGTAGTGGTGTTGGTTTAGCATCATTAGTAGATGGAACGACTGATATAGCAATGGCTTCCAGAAAAATAAAAATGTCGGAGAAAATGAAATTGCAGGAAGCCGGAAAAACAGTTAAAGAAACAATTGTTGCATTTGATGCATTAGCAGTTGTGGTTAATTCAGCAAATACAGTTGGACAATTAACACGTGAACAATTGGAAGGTATTTTCACAGGTAAGGTAAAAAACTGGAAAGAAGTTGGTGGTGCAGACATGCCAATTGTTGTGTATTCTCGTGAAACAAGTTCAGGAACATATGAGTTTTTTAAGGAGCATGTAATGAGTAATAAAAACTATGCAGCATCTGTTTTGAGCATGCCTGCAACGGGTTCTAT
>DAORKB010000330.1:0-2567 GCA_035439365.1 Bacteroidia bacterium | reverse complement strand
GCATAAGCCTTTAATTGTTCTACGGTATCAATTTCCGGGTCAACCGTATGTGACAAAAATTTTACTTCTTTGTTTCCTTTGTATTTGGTATAGATACGTTCCATTTGGCTACTCATAACCGGGCAGATGCTATGGCAGGTTGTGAAAAAGAAATCGGTAACATACACACTCTCTTTAAAATTATCCTGTGTTACGGCATTTCCATCCTGATTGGTGAAACGGAAGTTTTGTATGCTGTGGTAGGTTGTGTCGGTCTTACCATTTTTAGCTTCATATTCTTTCTCTCCATAAATAGGAAGTATTCGGGTAGGTTTTTCTTTGTCGTAAATGAAAAAGGCATAAATAAAAACACCTGCAGCGACAATTAAAAGAACAAGGTTAAGCGATTTAATTTTCATTCTATAAATTATGGAATTGTTTGAAGTTCATTGTTTAAAAAAGCAACGGTTATGGTTTTTTCAAAAAAACGGTTGATGGATTTTTTTTGATTGATGATCCAGGTACCTGGTAAAGCGCCTGTCCATTGGTCCGAAATTTTGGGAATAAAGTAATTGCCATTTACTTCATCCAAAAGTACAACTTCTGATGCTGTTTTTTTCCTTTGAATAAATGGAATTACTTTTTTAGTCAGATCCTCTTTAAAATCGAGGCTCACTAAAATAACTTTAATTTTATTTTTTGAATGGTTTGTTTGAATCGTATCAAAGGCGGGTAATTCTTTTACACACGGGGCGCACCAGGTGGCCCAGAAGTTAACAATATACGTGGTATCCGAATTGTTTTTAACGCGTTTTTCCAGATCTTCCATTTTCCAGACCGGTACCGATTGGCTAAAGCAAATCGAATAACAAAGCATAAAACTGATTAGAAACAACTTGCTCATCAATGGTGAGGTTTTATGCTACGAAATTACAAACAATATTTGCACTGACTTGCAAGAACACTGTTAAAATGTTTAAACAGCTTATTTTATAGAGAAATGTGGGGAAATTCAACGATTATTTAACCAGTGTTACTGTTCCCATATACTGGTGATTTTTTCCGAATACATCCGTTATTTTTACTTTCCATACATATACATCCTGCATAGAAACTTCTGAGGTACGATTTACTTTTCCATCCCATCCCTGATTTATATCAGTGGTTTCAAAAACAATGTTGCCCCATCTGTCGACGATAAGCAAATGATACTTGGCGATACCCCTGCCTTTACCAAAAAACACGTCATTTAACTGGTCGTCATCCGGTGTAAAAGCGTTTGGTATAAAGAATGAAAAGGAAGGCTTAATTTCAATCATATGTTTGATTGTATCTTTACACCCATTTGCATTTATAACAGACAGTTGAATAACATATGCACCGGTTTGCGAATCGTATGTATGCGAAAGTTTCTGTAGATTTTCAATCGGTTTTGATCCATCACCAAAATCCCATTGCCAAGACGTTACATCCGCAGATGACTGATCCGACAAATGAATAACGGGTTCAAACTCCTCAGCTGCTTCAGGTGTATATTTAAAATCAGCTTTGGGTTGCTTGTAGGTTTCAATCATTTCTTCTTTTAAAAGAAAGGCAGCACAATTTTGTTCCGAAACTATGTTTAGTTTCACATTATAAATTCCGGGTGTTTCAAAGCATATGTTTTGTGGGTCCTTACCAGTAGCACTTTTTAAAGGAGTATTTCCATTTTTCATTTCAAATTCCCATAACCAGCTTTTAATTCCCGAACCGGGTGTTTTTGTAGAATCATTAAAACGAACACAGTGAGAAGGACAATCTTTAGGTATATCCACAGAAAAATTTACAAGAGGTTTTGCTTTTATTATATGTGTTACTTCAGACGAAGTGGTGGGACATGCACCAGCGAGCACTGAAGTTAGCCTTAATGTAACTTTACCCGCTGCAATCTCTGCCGCTGTTGGTTTATATACGGCTTTTAAATCCGAATTGCTTTTTGAAAATATACCATTACCACCGCTCCATATGGCAGTTACCGTGCTTCCTCCAATTGTAGCATTTAGCTGAATAGAGTCTTCTGCACAAACGGATTGGCTCACACCTGCATTTACCTTTGCTAATTTATCAATCTGAATAAACAGGGTATCTGGTAATGATTTGCAAGAGCCCGAAGCATTGCTTTTTAAAATCAATAGGGCTTTTCCATTATTTATTTCCTGTGTGTGGGGTGAATAAATGGCATTGACTTGCTGATTATTTGGTGAAAAAACACCTTGGCCACCACTCCAGGTCGCATTGGTATTTCCACCTGATAGTGACCCGTTTAATTGCACTGTATTTCCTTCACAAATAATTTGGTCGGGCCCAGCATTAGCCTTTCCAGCTGCTGTAATGGTAATAATTATTTCATCCGAATCAGTTGAAGAACATCCGATGCTGGTATTATTGGCTATTAATTTTAAAGTGGTGTTGCCGCTGTTTAAATCGGTTGGACCTGGTACATACCGTGCATTGAGAGCTGTATTAGAGGGAATAAAAATACCATCTCCACCACTCCAGATTCCACGTGTTGTATTGGTAACTTGTCCGTTTAATTTTATTGTATCACC
>DAORKB010000329.1:0-2595 GCA_035439365.1 Bacteroidia bacterium | reverse complement strand
CCTTTCACCGAAAAATCAAAAAATCTATTGAATTTCTCTGTAGCTTTGCAGTAATTTAACAAATGAAGATTACCCGCTACACATATCAGTTTTTAATTGTTATCAGTTTTTTGTTTTTCTTTCAAACATCCCAGGCACAAAAAGTAGGGTTGGTATTGAGTGGAGGTGGAGCCAGTGGTATTGCCCACATTGGTGTTTTAAAAGCATTAGAAGAGAATCACATTCCTGTTGATTATATTACCGGAACATCTATTGGTGCGCTTGTCGGATCGCTTTATGCAATAGGGTATTCACCCGAACAGCTGGAGGCTCTTGTAAAAACAGAAAAATTCAGAAACTTATCGCAAGGTATTATCGATCAAAAATATGCTTACTATTTTAAGCGTACAGATGATGATGCTTCCTGGATCTCTGTAAAACTGGATACTGCAATCATTAATGCACTTCCTACCAATGTTATTTCTCCTATTGCAATGGATTTCGGTATGATGGAGCTTACTGGTGCCGGTGCAGCAGCCGCAGGTTATAATTTTGATAGTTTGTTTGTTCCTTTCCGATGTGTTGCTTCAAATGTGGAACAAAAAAAATCCGTTACATTCAAAAGTGGTGATCTGGGACAAGCTGTGAGAGCTTCCATGAGTTACCCTTTTTATATACGTCCTATTACTGTAGATGGTGCACTTTTATTTGATGGTGGCTTGTATAATAATTTTCCTTCCAATGTGATGCTGGAAGATTTTTATCCGGATTTTATGATTGGAAGCAATGTAAGTGGTAACAACCCCCCCCCAAATGAGGATAATTTACTATCTCAGATACGAAGTATGTTGCAGAGTAAATCAGATTATAAAGTGTTATGCGAAGCGGGTGTACTTATTGAACCGAAGACGGATGTTGGATTGTTTAATTTTAACAGTGTTTCTGCCTTGATCGACAGTGGTTACGTTTCAACTATGCGCCAGATGGAGTTTATTAAGCAACACGTGGAAAAACGTGTATCCAAAGAGACATTAAATGAAAAACGGAAAGCGTTTTTATCAAAGCAAACAAAAATAATTTTTGATAATATCTATATTGAAGGTCTTGGTAAAAAGCAGTCGGAGTATGCCCGACGGGTTTTGCTTCACAACAATAAGCTGGTATCCCTCGAAGATATCAAAGCAGGCTATTTTCGGTTAGCGTCTGATAATAAAATTAAGAGTATTTATCCGAGAGCTGTATTTAATCCTGTAACAGGTTATTACGATTTGTATTTAAGGGCTAAACGAGAAAAGGATTTTGAGACTTCGTTTGGTGGAAACTATTCTAACAGACCTATTAGCGAGGGTTTTATAGGTATACAATACAACTACCTGGGTTTGTTTGCAAATAGTATTTCTGGTAATGTATATTTTGGAAAGTTGTATAGCTCCTTTCAGCTGAAGTCTCGTTTTGATTTTCCTTTCAAGACACCAATGTACATAGAGCCTGTGCTTAACTGGAACAAATGGGATTATTACAGGAGCAGTAACGATTTTCTATTAAAAGATACAAAGCCAGCTTATTTAGTTCAAAAAGAGGGGTATGCACAGGTAAATATCGGCTTTCCCACCGGTAAAAAAGGTCGCATTGTAAGTGGTGCAGGATGGGCAGAGATAAGGGATGATTATTATCTGAATAAGCAGCAACCCTCTGTGAATGACTCGGCTGACCTTACTTTTTTCGATTTCTTTTCCACTCATGCCTATTATGAAGTAAATTCGCTTAATCGCAAGCAGTATGCAAACCAGGGAGAATATTTGAATGTAAAAGTCAGATATGTGAATGGAATGGAAAGCAATTTACCGGGTTCTACATCCATCATTAAGGACTCGATTAAAGCGCATCACGAGTGGATGACTGTAAAACTTGTGGGAGAGCGCTATTTTAATCGCAGAGGAACACTAAAGATAGGGGTGTATGGTGAAGGTGTTTATTCCACGCAATCCTTCTTTAATAATTATACGTCCAGTATTCTTGCTTCTCAGGTATTTCAGCCAACACCAGATAGTAAAACGGTTTTTAAAGAAAATTACCGTTCCCACAGTTACTTGGCAGGCGGGTTAAAATTTGTGGTAAATATTCGTAAAAACATTGAATTGCGTGCAGAGGGTTATATTTTTCAGCCCTATCAAAGTCTTATAAAAACGGAAGATTTAAAAACAGAATACGGCAATCCATTCGCATTCCAACATTATATCGGCACAGGAGCCATTGTTTGTAATACCATTTTGGGCCCGGTTAGTTTAAGTGTTAATTATTATGATCAGGTAAAGGATCCCTTCTCTATTTTATTTCATTTTGGTTATACAATCTTCAATAAACGTGTGCTGGACTAAGTAAGCCGCTGATTTCCACATTTTTTTGATTTTTGATTATATTTTACATAAGTTTGCCACCCTGATTTCGGATAGTGGTTGGGGAAATAATTTAATTTATTAACTCTTAAGACATTAGTATGAACGATAGTGTAATTTATTTGATTCCCGCTCTGGGAATTTTAGGTTTGTTAGTGATGGCCATTAAATCGGCATGGGTAAACAAACAAGATGCAGGAGATAAAAACATGCAGGAGCT
>DAORKB010000328.1:0-2647 GCA_035439365.1 Bacteroidia bacterium | reverse complement strand
TTTGTAATGACAAATGTTATTGGTACCGTTAATTTATTAAACGCTGCAAAACACGCCTGGAAAGATGATTACAAAGCACATCGTTTTTATCATGTTTCCACCGATGAAGTATATGGAGCATTAGGAGAAACAGGTATGTTTACAGAAACAACTGCCTATGATCCACATAGCCCCTACTCTGCTTCCAAAGCAAGTTCCGATCATTTTGTAAGAGCTTATCATGACACGTATGGATTGGATGTGGTTATTTCCAACTGCTCCAACAATTATGGCAGTCATCACTTTCCTGAAAAATTAATTCCATTGTCCATTTTCAATATAAAAAACAACAAACCGATTCCTGTGTATGGAAAAGGTGAGAACGTACGTGATTGGCTATATGTAGAAGATCATGCAAGAGCGATTGATGTTATTTATCACAAAGCGAAAACAGGATCAACATACAATATTGGCGGACACAACGAATGGACAAACATTGATTTGATCCGGTTGTTATGTAAAGTAATGGACAAAAAATTAAAACGTGCCGAAGGTGAATCCGCAAAACTAATTACGTTTGTAAAGGACCGTGCAGGGCATGATTTACGCTATGCCATCGATGCTACAAAACTAAAAAATGACCTTGGATGGATGCCCTCTCTTCAATTTGAGGAAGGACTTGAAAAAACAGTTGACTGGTACCTTGCCAATGAGGAATGGCTTTCGAACGTAACTTCAGGCGATTACAAAAAATATTACGAGCAACAATACGTAAAAAGATAATTGTTAATTGTTTGGTGGTATTGTTAAAAAATAGTAGGGTAAAATCAGCACAATTCGCTTTTTTACTGTTATTTTTGATTCAATATGTACGAGACCTCCTTTCACACCATAGACATATCTTCTAAAAGCTTTTTGGTAACAGGCGGAGCTGGCTTTATTGGTTCTAACATTGTTGAATACCTTCTTACTCACAAAGCGAAAAAGATTGTTATTTTAGATAACCTCTCAACTGGTTCTCAACAGAATATCGATTTAGTTCTTGAAAAATTCTCCGATCAGGAAAGAAAAACTGTACAATTTATAAAAGGAAACATCTGTGTATTGGGAGATTGCCACAAGGCATGTGATGGAATGGACTATATATTTCACCAGGCAGCCCTGGGATCTGTACCTCGTTCCATAAAATACCCCATTGCTTCACATACAGTTAATTCAACCGGTTTTATGAACCTGCTCATTGCAGCGCATGAAGCCAAAATAAAACGAGTGGTGTATGCAAGCTCTTCATCCGTTTATGGAGACAGTGCTCAACTTCCCAAAGTAGAAGAAATAATCGGGAACCCACTTTCTCCATATGCTGTTACCAAACTTACCAATGAATTGTACGGGCAGGTGTTTTCCAAGGCATATGGCATGGAAATTATCGGACTGCGTTATTTTAATATTTACGGCCCGCGACAAAACCCGAAAGGTGAATATGCTGCCGCCATTCCTCAGTTTATTGGTGCCTTATTACAAGGCAAGGCACCGGAAATAAACGGAGATGGAACACAAACCAGAGATTTTACATTTGTTTCAAACGCTGTACAAGCAAACATCAAAGCCATGTTTGCAAAAAATATCAATACAGACGGAGATGTATTTAATGTTGCTGTTGGCGAACGCATTTCCTTAAATGATTTAATTGCTTTATTACAAAAACTCGCTGGAACCCAGCTTAAACAAATACATGGACGCCCCCGCCTTGGTGATGTAAAAGACTCTCTTGCTGATATTTCAAAAGCAAAGAAAATTTTAGACTACCATCCTGATGTAAAAATTGAAGAAGGTTTGAAATACACGCTTGCTTGGTTTAAAAAACAAGCTGTCACGCAGAATTATTGATATATTGTAGGTATTTTTATTTTCACAATGGGCCTATTTAATCTTTTCAAGAAAAAAAATACTCTCTTAGATACTCCGGTCGATCTTTCGGTACTTGGAGCTGATATCCACTCGCATTTTATTCCAGGTATTGATGATGGTTCAAAAACCATTGAAGAAAGCGTTGAACTGATTACGGAAATGTATAACCTCGGTTATAAAAAAGTGATCACCTCCCCACACATCATGGGTGATTTTTACCGGAACACACCTGAAAACATAACTGCAGGTTTGATGGATGTAAGAACGGCTTTAAAAAAAGCAAACATCCCTATTGCAGTAGAAGCTGCTGCTGAATATTACCTCGACTTTGACCTGGAACGAAAGCTCGATGATGGTGAATTACTCACATTCGGAAGTAAAAATGTATTGTTTGAAATCTCATACATGAATGCACCTGAGAATTTAATGCACTTCATCTTTAAACTTCAAACCATGGGATTTAAGCCAGTACTGGCACATCCCGAGCGCTACAATTTTTGGCACAACGATTTTGCAAAATATGAAGAGCTTGCAGATAAAGGTGTTAAACTTCAGATGAACATCAATTCATTGACAGGATATTATTCCCTGGCAACAAAAAAAATAGCAGAACAACTCATTGATAAAAAAATGATCTCTTACCTCGGAACAGATTGTCATCACATGGGACATATTAACCTGATCAAAAACGCGGTACGGGAACCCTATTTACAAAAATTGATTGAAAGTGGAACATTGTTAAACAATACACTTTAAATTA
>DAORKB010000327.1:0-2649 GCA_035439365.1 Bacteroidia bacterium | reverse complement strand
GGCTTTGTAACGCAGGATACACAATTGTTTGCAGGAACAATCAAAGAAAATTTGTTGTTTGTTGCACCCAACGCTACAGATGAAGAATGCCTGGACGTGTTGAACAAAGCTGCTTGTCAAACCTTGCTTGCTCGTGCCGACAAAGGTATTGATACCATGATTGGAGAAGGAGGCGTAAAAGTATCAGGCGGTGAAAAGCAACGCTTATCTATAGCGCGTGCCTTGTTGCGTAAACCATCTTTGCTGGTATTTGATGAAGCGACATCTTCATTGGATTCATTGACAGAAGATGAAATCAGTAAAACGATCAGAGATTTATCCATCAATAGAAATCAGGTTACGATCATTATTGCGCACCGTTTAAGCACCATTATGCATGCTGATAAAATCATTGTTCTTGAAAAGGGAAACATTGTTGAATCCGGCAAGCACGATGAATTGCTGAAAGAAGGTGGTTTGTATTATGCCATGTGGAGACAGCAGATTGGGGAGAGACATTAGGCCTTCGCTAAAGCTGTGACCTACGCAGTGAATTTTTTCACTCTCCGAGAAAAATCTATGTGCCCGATGTATCTATGTGGTTTAATTTTTTATTTAACCACATAGGCATACATAGATTTTAACAACACTAATTTATAATCCCGGTATCATTACTTTTTTATTGAATACGTATATCGGATTAACTACAATCGGATAAAATGAATTTTTAAAAAGTACTTTCTTCTTTTCAAATCCCCCGAGTTTATTGTCGTATACCAGGCAATAGTATCCTTGTGGATAATCGGATATGTTTAAGGAATTTCCATACGTTTGTTTGACGATTGCTCCGTATGGGTTGTAAACGATAAAATAAGTATCCGTTGAAAAAACAAGTGTTTGATTTTTATCTTCAATCTTGTAGGTTACGGGTTGTTTTTTTGAGTAATAACTAATTGCATCAGAAAAGCGCATAACCTTATCATATCCCTCCTGATGAATACGAAACTTGTTTTCACCACTGCTCAGTGTTACCTCTACGGAGTAAGAGTTTGGTGTGGGTGTACCAACACCAGCAACTTGTCCTACAGCAACCCATCTGTCATAAATAAATTGCTCAATAACGTAAGGCAAGGAGCCATGTTCGCCGTTTGCAGTCCAGCAAATAAATCCATCTTCTCTTACAAACATCGTTTCCATTACAAATGAAGAAACAACTTTTCCTGATTTTACTTCATCGTCTTTCCCGTTACCAGAATAACTCACTAAAGAAGTTGTAAAGAAAATGATTGACAGGAGTAGGGTGCTGGCTCTTTTCATAAACAAGTTTTAGGTTATTACAAACTTAGTTTACATTGACCTGGTTATGAGGTAGTAGGATGAAAGAAATTAACAAGTGGGTGTTAATTAAGTTGTGCTTTGTAGGATTTGTAGGTTGTTTGTTAATTGTTAATAGTGTTAATAACCTTTTGGAAGGTGTTATGAAGAGATTTCTAATTTACTGGCTGACTTCCCTCGGCCATTTCCACGAGAACACGACAATTACAGATGTAAATACAATTTCCACAATACCTAAATAAATATAGAAAAGCATCCATTCTCCTTTAGTTGTAGCTACAATCAGTAGCATAATTATGGTAAAGAAGCTGCCCCATATAATATTTAACAAGCGATTAATCTTAGCCTTTAAGAAAAGCGATAAAAAAATCATTACCGTTGGAACCGACATCATCACGGCATACATCAATAATACGAAAGGGGTGGAAGCTCCAGAACCATTATTCAACCGGTCAATGCGACCTGGAACAAAGAGTGTAAAAAAATCTCCATACACATAACAAAACAAAACACCTGTCCACAAAGCGGCAAGCTTTAGTTTTACATTTATCTGATAATCCGTTAAAAATGTTGCCATGTTGAATTTTAATTTTGATTTGACTGTTCTTTTTTTATTCCTACAATTAAAAGCCATAAACAAATACCAATTTCACCAATGGTTGCTGGTAGAGAGATGAATTTACGAAGTCCAAGTTCTCCATAATTTGAGACAAGCAAGTTACCTGTGAAATTGATCAGGTATCCAAAACACCCGGCTATGAGAAATAGGCCTAACACTTTTGGTAAGAAGCCCGATTTGAACACTACATATCCAAAAGGAAGTAACCACAATCCCCAGAATAGAGATGCCAGCTGAATGCCATTGTCATAGTATTCGAGGTTTAATAACACCTGTGTTTGTAGTTGTTTGAGTTCGGCTGCAGGTAATTTGTCTGCTTTATCAATTAGCGTAAGTATGTTGAATTTGTTTAAGAGGTTGATCAGTGAAATAGGGACACTTATGGTAGCTAATATAACCATTGCCTTTGCAGTAGATTGCTGAATTGTATGAAGTAGCTGATATAAAAAGAGTGGTAAAAATAAAAAAGCGATGTAACAACAAATGCCGGAAAAGATACTTAATCGAAACATGGTTTCATGAGCAATAATATTCGTTGTGGTAGCTGCTGCATCATTCCAATCGAACAGTTGGGTAGGGACGTAAGCAAGACTGTAAATTCCTGTAAGAACAACGGTAAGATAAATGAATCCACAGATTCGTGCTAGTTTTTTGGAAGGCGCCATGTGATGTTTTGGCGATGAGACGATTGAGGAAGCAGGATTGTTACAATTTAA
>DAORKB010000326.1:0-2722 GCA_035439365.1 Bacteroidia bacterium | reverse complement strand
GTTTTCGCATAATCAATGCTGTCAGTGATCTGTGTATTCTTCTGATGAATTTCAGCCTTCTGTTTTTCAAGCAAAAGATTCGCTTTTTGTTTATAGCGATATCGGTTGAACAATAAAAATGAGAAACCCAATAGCAAACCCAATCCTATAATAAGACCAATACGTATTAAGCGCTGCTCTTTTAAGGTTTTATCCTTTAATTGCTGGTCTTTGGTAAGCAGCAAGATCTCTTTTTCCTTCTTTTCAGTTTCATAACGTGTGTTTAATTCTGTTGCATGTTTCAGGCTGGCTTCGTTTAGAAGTGAATCCTTTATTATCGTATGCAACCTTGTATAAAACAGTGATTGCTTGTAATTGTGTGTTTTCTCACTGACAGATGCAAGGTTGGTATAGATATTAGGAAGCTCCGTCTTATAATTAGTTTCCTGTGCAATTGCCAATGCTTTTAAATATTCATCGGCAGCTTCCTCATATCTTTTCAATCCTTCAAAACAATTACCAAGATAATTGTATGCTTCGATTGCTCTAACCATATCTCCAAGCTCTTTAGAAACTTTCACAACTTTTTGAAAATAGGAAATAGCGAGATCAAATTTTTTCTGCTCAAAAAAGATCCTGGCGATATTAAGATAACCAGAATTTATTAATTGTTTGTCTTCAATTTCTTCTGCGATGTTTATTGATTTAAGATTATGTTCCAGTGCTTCCTTATATTTTTTTTGTTCGATAAAAATACTGCTGATATTGCTATAAATCATTGCTGCTCCTTCTTTATCACCCAGCTCTTCTTTTATTTTCAGAGATTTTTGTAAATAATCAATTGATTTTGAAACATATCCCTGGTCATACATAAGAACACCTATGTTTAGATAGGTTGCAGAAATGCCTTGTCTATCGTTGATTGCTTCCCTCAATTTTAATGCTTTGAATGAATAATTAAAGGCTTCCCTAGTTTTTCCGATCTCCCTGTAGCTTACGCCAATTGAATTGTAAGCACTTGCCATCCCATACTTATCACCTAGCTCTTCCTTTATTTTTATTGCCTTCAGTTTGTATGCGATTGCTTCTGCAAATTTCCCAAGATAATTTTTTGAATTACCAATATAAATGTAGCAAGTAGCTTCACCGTTTTTGTCATTGATCTTATTCATCAGCCTCAATGCATTTTCGTAATCATCAAGGGATTCTTTATAATTACTTTTACCCGTGGCAATCAAACCCATGTAAACATGAGCATAGGCAATTCCTTTGTCATATTTGAGTTGTTCTGATAGTTTGAACAATTCAGGTACTAGTTGTTGTATATTCTCCTTGTCGTTCTTTCCGATTGTATATGCTTTGCAGAGTGCAATGAGCAAGTTGACTTTTGTCGTGTCATTTTCAGGGTGATTTTGCACACGTGTTTTAAGGCTATCGATTAAGGGTATTTGTGAAAAAGTGGAGGAGTATAAAAACAAACAAACAAATACGCTTAATAAGCGAAAGAATATGGGGTTGTTTTTGGAAGACTGGAAATTCACGAAATTGTATACGACAGCAAATCCCTTTTTGTTTCATTATTTTCTGCAGCATTGTATTGGACCTTTATCTGACTATTTGAATTGAATTCAACTGTTACTACCCGGGAATAACTTGTTTTGCCATCATAATCCATTTGTTTTAAACGGTAGTAAGAAATACCGTGTAAGGGTGCCTCATCTTTTTCAGAATAATTCAATACATGATCACTGTTTCCGGCACCGGGAACCGTTTTTAATTTTTCGAAACTGGCACCATCCTTTGAACGCTCAAGTGTAAAAAAGTCATTGTTTTTTTCAGACGCGGTGCATGTTTTTCAGAAAAGCATTTTCAACTTAAAATCAAAACCATCAAAATTAATTTCATCCTTGTTAATCACACAAGCAAAAATCAGAAATTTGGAGATAGAAAATTTTCTTAGTAAACGTTAAAAATTTATTACAGGACAATATTACGTATTTATTACAGCCAATCGTTATTGATTGGTACCGATATATAGGGATCTTTACAGGCATTGAAATTGTTGCAGTAATGTTGCAGTAGAATAAAAAAATGTCTAAATTTGTGATTGACAATCAAGCTTTTGGTTCTTTCGGTTCATATCTGGACGGGACCTCATAAAATCAGAGCGGGATTTCAGAGCGAGAGCGATTATCCCGCTTTGTTTTTTTTTAGAATAATATTAGGTCCAGTGGCCGAGTGGTTAGGCTGAGCTGCGCAACAGCTCATACTCAAGTTCGAATCTTGACGGGACCTCAAAAAATCGGAGCGGGTATTGAGCGCGAGAGCGATCGATACCCGCTCTGATTTTTCCTTCCTCACTCACACTCACTACTGACGCTGAAGCTTTTCACGCATACAAAGATCTCCATTATTCTAACCTCGTAAACCCATTCTCTAAAGCCTTTCAGACCATTTCTTTTTTTGGCTCACGTTTTGATTTTGCGTGAAAAAATCCAAACAACATGAAAAAATTAGTACTACTGCTATTCTTAGGCTCAGTGAGCCTTACTAGCGCAAATGCAATGAATCGTGGACCTGGTCATGGTGGGCATCACGGAGACAAAGGACATCGTGGTGGACACCACGGAGGGCATCACGGAAGGCATCATCATGGAGGTTATTATGCACATGGCGGATGCCACCACGGACATGGACCCGTTGCTTATGTGCCTGTTGCACCAGTACCTGTTGTAATGGTACC
>DAORKB010000325.1:0-2749 GCA_035439365.1 Bacteroidia bacterium | reverse complement strand
TAGAACTCCCCTAAAATAATTAAACCTAGTATTAACCTAAATCTATAAATTATGAAGATTCTAAAAAAAATTCTAATTGTACTTGGTGTACTTCTTGGCATCTTTTTGCTTCTTGGGCTTTTTGCAAAAAAAGAATATACCGTTGAACGTCAAGTTACTATTAATAAACCAAAACAAGAGGTGTTTGATTTTGTTAAATCTTTAAAGAATCAGGATAGCTATAGCTACTGGGCTCAACAAGAACCTGATATGAAAAAATCATATGTTGGAACAGATGGTACAACCGGTTTTGTTTCATCCTGGGAGGGTGAGAAAATGGGACAAGGTGAACAAGAAATTGTAAAAATTGAGGAAGGAAACCGTATTGATTATGCACTACGTTTTAAAAAACCAATGGAAGACAACGCTACTTCTTATATGGCCACAGAAGCTGCCGGTGAAAATCAAACCACTGTTAAATGGGGTATTCAGGGTAAAATGGGGTATCCGATGAATGGGTTACAATTGTTTGGGTTTATGGACAAAATGATGGGTTCTCAACTGGAAACCGGACTTACAAACTTGAAAAATATTCTAGAAAGCAATGCCACTGCACCGGCTACAGAACCTGCAAAAAATTAATTGATAAACTTTTAATCCTAAAAATATACGTATGAAAATAGCTACTATCGTTTTTCGCATTTTATTTGGACTTTTTTATGCCTTTTCTGCTGTTTCCTACTTTCTAAAGCTTGGCGAAATGCCACCATTGGAAGGGAATGCTAAATTATTTATGGAAGGCCTTGCGGCATCAGGGTATTTGTTGACCCTGGCCAAAATAACCGAACTTGTTTGCGGCCTGGCATTACTTGTTGGACTATTTGCACCACTTGCCACCGTTATTATTTTCCCGGTTACCTTAAATATTTTTTTCATTCAACTATTTACAATGCACGACACAGCAGGAATAGTTACCGGTCTAATCATGTTATTGGTCAATCTTTTCCTTGCGTATGCATACCGTGAAAAATACAAACCTATGTTAACGATGAAGTAGAAAAGGATTTAGGATGGAAGGATCACTATAATCCTTTCATCCTAGAATCTTAAAATCCTATTCAAAATCCTATTTATCCTTCCATACTTAAATCCTATTTAAATATTTTTCTGCCACTTCTTTCATTTTGCATCTATACTTGATGTAAATTTGTATCCTAATTCGTTTTCAGTGTCACTTTTTATACATACGTATCATTCCATCGACCAAAAGTTAATCACTCCCTACCCATGGATTAACTATAGCTGAAACTATCGATCTATATAGCATTTAGTCAATAATCGTAATTTGCATACACTCGTGTATTCTGTTTTTTAATTTAATTTTCATCATGACATCGCATCAATCCCACATCAATAAAGTCACCTGGGGAGGTTTATTAATTACATTAGGAATTATTTATGGTGATATCGGGACATCACCATTGTACGTAATGAGCGCCATCATTGGCAAATCAGCCATTGATGCAGATATTGTAAAGGGAGCCGTATCTGCTGTTTTTTGGACGCTTACCTTGCAAACAACTATTAAATATGTTATTCTAACGCTTCGTGCCGATAATAAAGGTGAGGGTGGAATTTTTTCGTTGTACACACTGGTTCGCCGCACCAAATTCAAGTGGCTGGTTGTACCTGCTATTATTGGTGGCAGCGCTTTGCTTGCTGATGGAATCATCACACCGCCTATTTCTGTTTCGGCCGCAGTAGAAGGTTTACGATTTTTCAATCCGGAATTAAATACAGTATACATCGTTATAGGCATTCTTTTCGGATTGTTTTTTATTCAACAGTTTGGAACCAATTTCATTGGTAGGTTTTTTGGTCCAATGATGATCATCTGGTTTTTGATGTTGGGGGTATTTGGTGTTTCTCAACTAAATGGAGATTGGTCCATATTAGGGTCCTTCAACCCTTACTATGCTTATCATCTATTAAAAATACACCCTCAGGGAATGTTGATTTTAGGGAAAGTATTTTTATGTACCACGGGAGCCGAAGCACTGTATTCCGACCTTGGCCATTGTGGAAAACACAATATCCGTATCTCCTGGATCTTCGTAAAGTCCATGTTAATTTTAAATTATTTTGGTCAGGGTGCGTGGCTAATTGCACACAGTGGTCAGCTCCTTAGCGATTTTAAAGCAACCAATCCTTTTTATGCAATCATGCCCGAAGGTTTTATGCCCATCGGAATTGTGATTGCCACCCTTGCAGCCATTATTGCTTCTCAAGCCCTTATTAGCGGCTCCTTTACACTAATCAACGAAGCGATGCGCTTGAATTTCTGGCCCAAAGTAAAAGTAAAATACCCTTCGGATCTTAAAGGACAATTATATATTCCCTCACTCAACTGGTCACTTCTAATGGGTTGTATTTTAGTCGTTCTTTATTTCAGAGAATCTGAACATATGGAAAATGCTTATGGTCTATCCATTGTGCTTTGTATGCTCATGACAACGATCCTGTTGAATTTTTACCTTCACATGAAGCGTTACAATAAATATTTTATTTATACAATCATAACCGTTTATTTATCCATTGAGCTATCGTTCCTGGGTGCCAACCTTAGCAAATTTACATATGGAGGTTGGATCACAATTTTAATTGCAGCTTTTTTAGTTTCAATCATGTCGATTTGGTATGTTGCTAAAAAGATACAAGCACGTTATGTGGAGATGGTAAAACTATCGGATCATCAACAAAAATTGATGGA
>DAORKB010000324.1:0-2799 GCA_035439365.1 Bacteroidia bacterium | reverse complement strand
GGAAATACAATCACCAATATTCACAAACAACTATTCGATCAGGTGGGGAAAGGCCGGCCATTCGTTATTGAAATGGCTCGCAACAACGTAATTGATAAAATAAGTAAGGATTATAATGAAGTACCGGAAGGCGAAATTATGGCGCTTTTTAATGCTTCCGAACAAATTGAAATTGCCATGCGTAACGGAAAAGTAAGCGCCATGCTCAATTTGAAATTAAATGATTCGATAACAATTCGGTTTTTATAGCAACTAATTTCAAAACTAGTACAAACCGCGCGACGATGTCAGTTCGAGCGGAGTCGAGAACTGACACGATCACACAGCACATCACTTATTTTAAAATCTTTACTGCGTAGGCCGTAGCTTCAGCGTAGGCCTATTCACTCAACTCCAACCACCGCAACGATTTTTCATCAAGCTCCGAAATCACCAGCCCAATTCGCTCAGACCATTTTGAAATATCATCTGCATTTCCGCCGCTACTCAATTGATCCGTAAGCGTCGCTTTCTCTTTTTCCAATTTAGCAATGTCTTTTTCCAACTGCTCAAATTCTGCTTTTTCTTTAAAACTTAATTTTTTCTTAACAACAGGTTCTGCCGCCGTCTTTGTTACAATCGGCGCAACAGCTTGTTGCTTTACAGGTGTTTGTTGCTCTTCTTTTTTAGATGCCTTCTCTTCTGCATCTTTCTTATCCCTGTACTCAGTATAGTTGCCCGGGAAATCACGAACAACACCCGCCCCTTCAAACACAAACAGGTGATCCACCATCTTATCCATAAAATAGCGATCGTGCGTAACAATCATTACACAACCTTGAAAGTTTGTCAGAAAATCTTCCAATACACTCAATGTCACAATATCCAAATCATTGGTGGGCTCATCGAGAATTAAAAAATTGGGGTTTTTAATTAAGATCGTCATCAAATACAACCGCCTTTTCTCACCTCCACTTAGCTTGGAAACATAACCATATTGCACATCTGGCGGAAACAAGAATTTTGTTAATAAACCCGATGCAGATAATTTTGACCCATCTGCCAACGGAATATATTCTGCAATGTCTTTTACAATTTCAATCACCCGTTTATCTTCAGTAAGCTTTAAACCTTCCTGAGAATAATAACCGAAAACCATTGTTTCTCCGGCTTCAATAGTCCCCGAATCAGGTTTTTCAAGTCCCATCACCATATTCAGAAAAGTGGATTTGCCCACCCCATTCTTTCCGATAATGCCAATCTTTTCACCCTTTTTGAAGATATAAGAAAACTCATTGACAATTTTTGTTTCACCAAATGCTTTTTTGATTTTAGCAAATTCCAGAATTTTTCCTCCTATACGCGACATTTTAACACCCAGCTCCAGCTTGGTTTCTGTTTGTTTACTAAATGCCTTTTCTTTGATATCCTGAAATGCATCAACCCTGTATTTAGCCTTTGTACCACGTGCTTTGGGCATTTTCCTCACCCATTCTAATTCCCGTACAAACAAATTTTTAGCCTTGTCTATTTCACTGTTTTCAATTTGTTCCCGTTCCGCTTTCTTTTCCACGTAGTATTGGAAATTACCTTTGTAATGATATAACTTACCGTTTTCTATTTCGATGATTTGTGTACATACACTATCTAAAAAATAGCGATCGTGTGTGACCAGCAACAATGTTAAATCTTTAGAAACAAGATAATTTTCCAACCATTCTATCATCTCCACATCAAGATGATTCGTGGGTTCATCCAATATCAATAAATGAGGTTCTTCAATTAAAACTTTTGCCAATGCAACACGTTTTTTTTGCCCTCCGGAAAGTGTCTGTATCGTTTTATCTAAAAATGCGATTTTTAATTTTTGCAAAATCTCCTGGACTTTTGCTTCAAATCCCCAGGCACCCAACTTATCCATCTGCGCACTGCATTGTTCCAGGCGATCGGAGGTTTTATCATTATAATCTTTTTCAAATGCATGAAGCGCCTCCTCATAATCACGTACTGCATTTAACAGTGGGTTATTGCTATTATAAATTGCTTCGATTACCGTTGACTGGTCATCAAAAATGGGATTTTGATCAAGATAGGTAACAGTGATATCCTTACGAAAAGTAACTGTACCACCATCCAAAATCTCTTTCCCCATAAGGGTTTTAAGAAGCGTTGATTTTCCGGCTCCATTTTTTGCAATCAATGCGATGCGATCCCCCTGGTTAAGACCAAAGCTGATTTTATCAAATAATAATTTTGTTCCGTAAGACTTTGAAACGGATTCAACCGATAGATAATTCAAGAAAACTGATTTTTAAAATTCGGCGGCAAAGGTATGAAATAAATGCGGTTTTAAGTATTGCGATATGAACTGATATTAAATATTAGCAGACAACGTGGATTGCGTCACTTCGAGCGGAGTCGAGAACTGTGGGAAGGCTTTAGAAGTATCATAAGCTTACGCACAGTTCTCGACTCCGCTCCTGACACCATCGCGCATTCATCACTGTTTAAAACAGATTCTTTCTAAGCTCAGGAATTCGCTTCTTTTGGTGGATGATTCTCCGTTGGATTAATGATATACGTATAAACCGGTTGTACGCCTTGCATATCTATATCTGTATGCTCATACATCTGCTCTCCCGATACATCAATTTGCGCATTTTCTTCTTCATCACCCAAATCGTATTTACGTGGTTGAGGACCTTCCTTCCTGAAATTATAAGAAGTAATCACTCCTGCCAATGCTCCTAACAGATGAGATTCCCATGAGATTCCATTATTTAAAGGCAACATACCCCATACGGTACTGCCATAAACAAA
>DAORKB010000323.1:0-2803 GCA_035439365.1 Bacteroidia bacterium | reverse complement strand
GGTCCGGGAGGATATCAGGATAGTTTACAGACGGGATTTGATCAGTTTGGTGATGGGCAATTGGAGGGGAACCTGGAGTATCGTTTTAAATTGTTTAAAATGATTCACGGAGCCGTGTTTGTTGATGCAGGTAACAACTGGCTGAGAAAGGCCGATGCAGCACACAAGGATGGAGAATTTAAGTGGAACCGTTTTTACAAAGAAATAGCCATGGGCGGTGGTTTAGGTGTACGGGGAGATTTTAGTTTTTTTGTACTTCGTTTGGATATTGGGATTAAAGTACGAGATCCTCAATTTAATGAAGCAAACCGGTGGGTCATCACCAAATGGTTTGATAAAGCCTGGAAAGATAATTATGACGCAACACATCCAAAAGCGTATAGTTTTACAGTTTTCAATATTGGTATCGGCTACCCATTTTAACAGAGTAAGAGCAAAGAGCAAGAGCAAAGTACGTAAATATCAATTCCTACATCAATTATCCACAAGCTGTCAAATATTATCTAAAAATTGTTAGCTTTGCCTTCCGAATTAAAAGAAACAAAAAATTAATGTCAGATGTAATCGGTTTTACATCATTCATTCAAAAATAATATAACTAATGGCAACTAAAACGGCAACTAGAACAACTGAAGAATTATTGGGGGCAAATGCCTCTTTATTGAATCACACGTGTAAAACCATTTCAAAAGAACACATCCATCTGCCAGGTGGGGATTTTGTGGAACGTATTTTCGCTCCAAGTAACCGTAACCCACAAGTACTGCGCAGTTTACAACAATTATATGGTACTGGTCGTCTTGCAAATACAGGGTATTTAAGCATTTTACCTGTTGATCAGGGCATTGAGCATAGTGCAGGTGCATCTTTTGCTCCAAATCCAATTTATTTTGATTCTGAAAACATTGTAAAGCTGGCTATTGAAGGTGGTTGTAATGCAGTTGCTTCTACCTATGGTGTATTGGCTTCTGTATCCCGTAAATATGCTCACAAAATTCCATTCATTGTTAAAATCAATCACAACGAATTTTTATCCTATCCAAATAAATTTGACCAAATCATGTTTGGTTCTGTTGAAGAAGCCTGGAACATGGGCGCTGCAGCTGTAGGGGCAACAATTTATTTTGGTTCACCAGAATCATCCCGTCAAATTGTTGAGGTAGCTCAAGCATTTGAACGTGCGCATGAACTTGGTTTAGCAACCATATTATGGTGCTATACCCGTAACAGTGGCTTTAAAAAAGATGGTGTTGATTATCATACAGCAGCCGATCTTTCTTCACAGGCAAATCACTTGGGAGTAACAATACAAGCAGATATTATCAAACAAAAACTTTCCGATAAAAACGGTGGTTATACAGCTGTAAATTTTGGTAAAACACATCCAAAAGTATACTCGGAATTAACAACTGATAACCCAATTGATCTTTGCCGTTACCAGGTGGCAAACTGTTATATGGGTCGTTTTGGTTTAATTAACTCTGGTGGTGAATCAAAAGGAGCATCGGATCTTGCAGAAGCTGTAACAACTGCAGTAATTAATAAACGTGCAGGAGGGCATGGTCTAATATCCGGACGTAAAGCGTTCCAAAAACCGTTGCAAGAGGGTGTAGAACTATTGAATGCGATCCAGGATGTATATTTGGATAAGAAAATTACCATCGCTTAATAATCCGGAATACTTACTTTTTTTAATGCTTTTGAAGTGCTCTCTACGTAAGTATTAATTATAAATAAATAGTAATTATTGATTAATGGAATCACCTGTCCGAAACCGAAATACAAAATCCGAAGTTCAAATGAGTTGGTTTAAACGTATAAAAAAAGGAATCACAACTTCTACAACAGAAAAGAAAGAAACGCCGGAGGGGTTGTGGTACAAATGTCCATCCTGTAAGAAGATTACACCTTCCAATGAACATGCACAAAATAAATATGTGTGTCCTGAATGTGATTACCATGAGAAAATAGGATCTGCAGAGTATTTTGAGATCTTATTTGATGATAACCAGTTTGTGGAAATAAACAACAATCTTACAGCTGGCGATCCACTTAATTTTGTGGATACAAAAAAGTATACCGACCGATTGGTAGATACAGTAAAGAAAACCCATTTAAAAGATGCTATCCGAACAGCTTATGGCAAGGTGGATGGTGAAGATTTAATGGTTGCTTGTATGGATTTTGCCTTTATTGGTGGGTCCATGGGATCGGTTGTAGGTGAAAAAATAGCCCGCTCTATTGATTTTTGTCTTGAAAAAAAGATGCCTTTGATGATTATTTCCAAATCCGGAGGAGCCCGAATGATGGAAGCTGCATTTTCATTGATGCAAATGGCAAAAACATCTGCAAAGTTATCCTTGATGAATGAAGCAAAAGTTCCGTTTATATCGTTCTTAACTGATCCAACAACAGGTGGTGTTACAGCATCCTATGCCATGCTAGGCGATTTAAACATCGCTGAACCAGGTGCTCTTATTGGATTTGCAGGGCCACGTGTAGTAAAAGAAACAATTGGTAAGGACTTACCCAAAGGCTTTCAAACCTCGGAATTTGTCCTTGAACACGGTTTTTTAGATAAAATCATCAACCGGAAAGAATTGAAACCGAAATTGGGGCAATTACTGAGATTTTTTAAAAACTAGTCCTCCAACGATAAAGCTTCGGCGGACGAAGCCCACAAGTGTAGTTTTTTTTCAGTTTTATTGTAAAAATAAAAAAAACAGTTATATTTGCATTCCAAAATTAAAAAAACAAATACCGAGAACATGTATTTAACATCCGAAATAAAAAAAGACATTTT
>DAORKB010000322.1:0-2843 GCA_035439365.1 Bacteroidia bacterium | reverse complement strand
CCGTTACCTGCTTTAACTGATCGTTTACATCCCAAACATATTTTCGGTTTAGGAAGGATAGCATGTTCTTCTTGCTGCTATTTCCTACACGATGGTGTATACCCCTTCCCAATGCATCTCTTTCCCATTCACTTTTTACATCACCGGTCATGTGGCGGCCTGTTTCCAAACCTAAGATATCGTATTGCAAATTTGCCTGCCAACCATTGGCATTCATTTTTGTGATGTTGTCCAGCTCATCCAGCTCCAGTGCAATATCAGCGCCCATACTACTATTGATGCGTGTACGACGTTGCAACGCATCATACGCACTATGCACTTCATGTCCATTGCTTTTTTCCACCAACACATTACCTAATATATCCCTCACAAACTCCACTTGCGCATTTGCATTCGCAGCTTTTTTCAATAACCCTTTTTCATATTGATACGTTTCTGTACTTCCATCCTGGTAAGTGACTTTTTGAATTCGTCCAGCTACATCATGTTCATAGGCCGTATAGCGGTTTCCTGGTCGATTTACTTTTGTTACCCATCCCGCCTGATTTCTCTGATACTGCCTGACAATTCCATCAAACGCAGTTTCTTTTACAACATTACCAGCAGGATCTAGTTCAAAGCGATAAGGCAAACCATGTTCATTAATAATGTTGCGTAATTGTTCTTCCGTATCGTAATTAAAATGAATGGTTGCCCCGGCTTGTGTGCGGCTTGTAGTTCTCCGATAGCGGTATCGCGTAAGGGGCTGCGTGTCCACATTAGTGTGCGCTGCGCTTACTTATCGTAAATCGATTTACCAAGATTGCGCGACAATCAAAAGTTCAACAGAAATTAAAATTCATCCATCATTAGAATATAAAATTAACAGAAATAAAAAACGAAGAGAAAAGTCTCTTCGTTTAACAATTATTTTTTATTGGTCAATCTACGCTAACGCTTCGATTAATTGAATCGATCTTCACTAAAGCTACGATCGATGAAGAGGGTAAGCGAAGCTTACGTTATGAGAGACACGCAGTCCCTTGCACACAAGGCTATCCCGGAACTGCGTGCCTACGGAAATGGACAGCTTCACTCCTACTGGGGATTGATGGAATCGATCTTCGCTAAAGCTACGATCGATGAAGAGGGGTAAGCGAAGCTTACGTTATGATAGACACGTACTCCCTTGCACACAAGGCTATCCCGGAACTGCGCGCCTATGCCAGTGGACAGCTTTACTCCTACTGGGGAAATTTAGGGGGAGCATGGTAAAGTATTTAAACCTAGATCTTGGAGATTTAAGAAATTATCTATAGCTCACACATACATTATGTATAAAGCTGTTGGAACATATCGAAGTTCTAAACTTCAGTTTATAAAGGTGGACAAACTCTTATTTTTTCTTAATGTTTTCTTTGATCCATTTTTTTGTTTTAGGTAAAGAGTCATCTAAAAAATTTTTGGGTGGAACACCGTGCTTATTTTTTTTTGTAAGATTTGCACCTGATTCAAGCAATTTAATAATAATTGTTTCATCGACAGTATCAAACATTCCTCGCCATAATGGAGTGTTACCATTTTCCTCTTGAATATCTACTTCCGCTCCATTTTTAATTAGTGCATCTACAATTTTTAAGTTACCTTCTGAAACGGCAAAATGCAAAGCTCCCCAACCGTTTTTATCATGCTGGTTAAGGTCTAACTCTTTGTTTTTTGAAAGCATTTTAATAACAAAAGCTGTTTTACCTTCAATAATTAAATTCATTAATAAATTCCTACCATCTCTATCTGTTTCTGATATACCATATTTATTAATAAATCCTTCTACTTTTACAAAATCTTGTTCGTCGAATAAATTAAACATATCGTCTTCAAATGTTTTTTTGCTAACTTTTGCCATAATTATATTCTTTTATAAGTTGCTGTTTTTCGTTTCTTTTCGTGTTTATGTGATTGATTCTCATTTGGATCTTCAACTTGAAACCACTGTGGGTTTTTATTAACCCAATTATTAAATTGCTGCTGTGTATATTTTCTTTTTTTTGCTTCTTTAACAAGGCGCCAATGTTCATGACCTGTTTTGTGGCCAATATCGTACTCCCCTTTTGCTCTTGAATAACTCCTTCTCTTATCGCCAGGAATTGGTTTACCTGTATTCGGGTCTAAAAACCTTCCTCTTCTTACTTTACCTCTTGACTCAATTGTTTGTCTTGTTCCTTTTCTTATATATGGTCTTTCTAACAGACCAAATTCATCAATATAGGTGTTTGGATCATCTACATAATTGTAAAATTGCAGCCCTCCTTCAATTCCTATGGGGTCTTGACTTACATATATCCCTTCCTCCGGATCATAATACCTAAAACGGTTATACGCTAACCCCGTTTCCGCATCCAACGTTTGTCCCTGGTAAAGATAATTACAAAATCCTTCATCTCCTTTCAACATGCGAATTTTTCCATAACTATCCAGTTCTCTGTCCCAAATTAGCTCTCCGGTTTCATTATAACCTTGCACAGGCGTACCTAAATGATCGGTCACAATGCTATACTTCTTTTCTCCTTTTATTTTTGCGGTTGGTGCAAAATCATCTTCATTAAATACCCAGGTGATGATTTCATCGGCCGTTGCTTCTTTCGCATCAAATTCCTTCCATTCATGTAGTGGTTTGTTACCATCCCAGATAAATTTGGTGATGGTTTTTTTATATTGTTTTTCCAGTCTGCGGCCCAGTGCATCGTATTTAAAATGTACCTCCGCTTTATCAGGCCGTACAACGCGTTGTAACATACCAGCCGTATTCCACTCATATTTCCATACTTTACCGCTCTTCTCTTTCTTCTCAATTAAATAACCTTCTT
>DAORKB010000321.1:0-2850 GCA_035439365.1 Bacteroidia bacterium | reverse complement strand
CGATGCCCGTTTGTTATTTGCACTCTTTTTAGGAACAGCCTTATCCATTTCTGCATTGCCCGTTATTGCCCGTATTTTAATGGATATGAACATATTCCAAACCAATATCGGTATGGTCATTATCGCTTCTGCTATGTTTAATGACCTGATTGGTTGGTTAATTTTCTCATTGGTATTGAGTTTAACCAATAAAACCAATTATCAATACATTCATTTAGGATATACCATTGCTTACATCATTGGATTTGGTATTTTCATGTTAACCATTGGAAAGAAAATCATAGACAAAGCCTTACCCTGGATACAAACAAAATTATCGTGGCCAGGCGGTGTACTTTCTATTTCATTAGGTATTTGTTTACTTTCGGCAGCATTCACAGAAAGCATTCATATACATGCTATTCTTGGAGCCTTTATAGCCGGTATTGCCATTGGTGACAGTGTTCATTTACGGGAACAGGCACGTGAAATTATCCATCAATTTGTGACCAACTTTTTTGCTCCTTTATTTTTTGTTTCCATTGGATTAAAAGTAAACTTTATTGAAAATTTTGATTTGTGGATAGTTTTAATTGTACTTGTGCTTGCCTTTGCAGGAAAAGTAATTGGTGCAAGTGTTGGAGCACGTTTGGGAGGGATGACACGTAATCATGCACTGGCTGTTGGTTTTGGAATGAATGCACGTGGAGCAATGGAAATTATTTTGGGTACACTTGCCTTAAATGCTGGTCTGATTTCCAAGCCTGTATTCGTTGCACTCGTAATTATGGCACTCATCACCAGCTTGTCGAGCGGACCATTAATGAAAAGATTTATTGACTGAAAATAGATAGAAGATGTTAGGATTGAAATTACCAACGGACCCACATTGGGTAAATATTGTTGAAGGAAACATTGATGAAATATTGACGGATCATGCCTGGTGTGAACAAAAAGCTGCATCCAATGCACTTTCATTAATTGTAAATAATCCGGAGTGCACCGACATGGTAACTGCTTTGATTGAATTAGCGAAGGAAGAACTGGCACATTTTGAAATGGTACACAACCTGATCAAAAGCAAAGGCATGCAATTGGGGCGCGAACGAAAAGACAATTATGTAAATGAATTGTATAAATTCATGAAAAAAGATGGGAGCCGCAGGCAATCGCTGGTGGACCGTTTGCTTTTTTCGGCCATGATAGAAGCCAGAAGCTGCGAACGTTTCCGTGTGCTTTCTGAAAACATAAAAGATCCTGAATTAGCAAAATTTTATCGTGATTTGATGATCAGTGAAGCCGGGCATTATACCACCTTTATTGGTTTTGCCCGCCAATATGCCGATCACAATGTGAATGTGGATAAGCGCTGGAAAGAATGGCTGGAGCATGAAGCCATTGTGATTAAGAATTATGGAAAGCAGGAAACGATACACGGGTAGTAGCAGGCCTGAGGCCTTTGGTACGGCATCGTAGCGGGACGCTACGACGATCGGGGCAGAGTCCAATAGCTTACGCTAATACCAGAGATATAGAAAATTACAACTAGAATTGCAGTCAACCACACACAATAAATTTAGTATGGAAAAAAAAGAAACCACCGGAACATTGATCCACAAAATTAAACACGTAGAAACATTTCACGATACGTTTAAAATCGGGAACCGTTATGAGCCAACTGCTGAAGTAAGTGAAAATGAATACACGCTACGTTACAACCTGATCAAAGAAGAAAACGAAGAATACCTGGAAGCTTGTAAAAACAAAGATATTGTAGAGATTGCAGATGCTTTGGGTGATCAGCTTTACATTTTATTTGGTACCATTTTACGTCACGGCTTGCAATATAAAATTGAAGAAGTGTTTGATGAAATTCAACGTAGCAATATGAGTAAGCTGGATGAAAAAGGAGAGCCTATTTTTAGAGAAGATGGCAAAATCATGAAGAGTCAATTGTATTTTAAACCGGATATTAAAAAGATACTTGAAAAATAAAAAGCGGAAATTAGCAACCATCCTCTTAGCTTACTGTTGCCTGAATTCGATTATTGGATTAATTGTGTTATCTGCTTATTGGCTAATTACCCAAGAACGTGTTTCACATGATGCAACACCTTTTGTTATTCTATTCTTCGAATTCGTTTTTTTCTTCCTTAATTTATTTTACCTAATCCTTCTTGTTGCTAATACCCGTCCTCCACTCTACCTCATCATACTCTTATTTATTCTTCCTTCTTTAATTTTATTATTACCCGTTTCAACGATCTCAGAAGATGGATTGAGAAGTACTATTTATGAGTGTATCGCAGTTAATATTGTGCTAAGCATTTTTACTGCATTGGATTACCGAAGACGTATGATTAAGCTGGGGATTGAATAAAAAACCCGACAATGCCGGGTTATGTGAATGGAAACTATGTTTTCAATTACTATTTATTCTTTATATAGCAAGTAATGTTTCACAACAGTCGTAGCGCCATCTTTTGCAGCAGCTATATCTACCTTTTCATCAATTGGTTTGAATCCAGCCAGTGCAATTTTTACATGATAGGTTTTACCGGCGATTAATGTAATAAAATATTCTCCTGTACCTTCAGTAGATGTTGTGCTTCCGACTTCATGTCCTGCGTCATCAAATACTTTTAGTTCTGCCTCTACACCTTTGTTTGCAATGGCGTCAAATATATCTCCTTTTAAAATCGCCATAACAGAACTTGCTTCTGCAGTTGGTGTTTTAACTTTTGGTTTCATGTCTTTTTCAAGAACCGGGTAGTTTGTTAAATCAACCACATAAACGTCGCGTTCTCCCAAGCCCCCTTTTCTGTCGCTGTTGAAATAACCTGTTTTACCATCTATTGTCAGTGAAAAACA
>DAORKB010000320.1:0-2866 GCA_035439365.1 Bacteroidia bacterium | reverse complement strand
CGAAGTGTCCGTTCGAGCGGAGTCGAGAACTCAGCGTTGGCTTTCCCAAAGCTTGCACACAGTTCTCGACTCCGCTCGAACGGACACTTCGCACACAGTCTACCAGCTTTATAGTTGATATAATATCAAATAGAGACTTAAAAAATTAATTGTACTATGAAAATTACAATTGTAGGATGCGGGAATATGGGACTTATTTATGCGAAAGCATTTTTAAAGTACAATATCATATCTCAACAGGACTTGTTGTTAGCAGAGAAAAATGAAACGAGAAAGCAAGAACTGATCGGTATGAACATCGGTCAGGTTTGCCTGGTTAATGACCCGCGTATTTCAGAAAGTGATATTGTTATCCTTGCCGTAAAACCTCAGGATTTTGATGCCTTGAGCACCGATTTAAAACAAGTGTTGAAGACAAAGAATATACTGGTGTCTATTATGGCGGGTATGAAAATACAACGCATCGAAGAAGCACTGAATCAGAAAAGCATTGTGCGGGCAATGCCCAATTCACCGGCTGAGCTGGGTATGGGCATGACTGCTTTTACAGCACACAGTACGCTGCCGATAGAAAAAGTTCGTAAAGTAGAAACATTGCTTGCCACAACCGGTAAAACGGTTTTCCTGGAAGGTGAACACTTGTTGGATGCAGTAACAGCATTAAGCGGTAGCGGACCAGCGTACTTTTTTTACATTGTGAAGCACATGATTGAAGCCGGAAAAAAGATGGGCTTTGATGAAGTATCCTCTGTAATGCTTGTGAAACAAACGATGCTTGGAGCTTTTCATTTGGTAAACAATGCCAACAAATCACTGGATGATTTAATTAAAGCAGTTGCATCCAAAGGAGGTACAACAGAAGCAGCATTGAATACATTTGAGAAAAATAAAATAGGAGACGGATTGGAGCAGGGGATTATCAGTGCAAGAGACAGGGCTACGGAATTGTCGAAATAGACTGATTAGATAACTTGATAAGGTTTGCGCTGTGTTAAGCAGGAATTCTCCTAGTTTATGACTTTCCTGCTCACAGGTTATTACAAATATTATGTTAACAGGATCATTTTCTTTTGGGCAATTACATTTCCTTTCGTATCAATAATCCGGATAAAATAAACACCTTGCTTCATATTTCCTTTTTCAAGTAATAATTCTTTCCCGGTAAAGTCTATTACTTTTATTTCCTTACCCACTACATCCATTATTTTAATTGTGATATTTTTTTGTTCTTCGGTAAACAAGATATTGGTTTGAGAGGTAAATGGATTTGGATAGATTGTAACTTTAAAATCATCCTGAGTCAGGTTTTGAACAGGGAGAGGAGTATAAACATAATCAAAGGTTTGACACGCAGTATCAGTACCACATGCATTTTTAACAGTAAGGCATATTGTGTAGGTCCCATTGCTTGGATATGTGTGCCCAAATTCGGTTTGTGTCGAATCAATTGTGCCATCACCAAAGTCCCAGTACCATTTAGCTGCCCAAAGTGATTTGTCATCAATATTGCCCGACGTTCCAACTGTAAATTCAGCTGTAGGAGGAATGCATCCACAGGCATCATTCACACTGTCATTTAAAACTAAATAATCAGTTACACCAGGAATACCTATGTTCACATTTATAGCTGAATCAATTAACAATGCCTGCATTTGAGTTGGAACGTTGGTTATTGTTGCGCTTCCATTGAAGGATATATCATTACAATCAAGCGTTCCGGTACTATCTACCTTTACAAGGTACAGGTCATTTCCTCCAATGGAAAAACTCTTTGTATTACCACCCATGATTATTTCCTTGTTTTTAGATTGTACCACGGAAACAGCCCAATCAGTTTTTGGGCCTCCAACATATTTACTCCACACACAATTATAAGAGGAATCTAGTTTTGTTAAGTAAAAATCTTCTTTTCGATTCGGAGAATAATTATAGCCGGCGCAGATATATCCATTATCAGCTGATTTTGATAATTGCCAGTCCTTAATGGATCCATTCAATGTTATACGCTTTCCATTGTTGCCGTCCTTATCAAATTCCATAATCCCGCCACCGCAAACGAACTGTAATTTTCGATAAGTATTTTCTTTTAGGTGAAGAGGGTCTTCATTTATTACTGAAAAGGATCTGCTCCACAGGAGTGCACCATTTTTATTAAATCTGGAGATCATCCCTACATTATTGGTGTTCGTGGGGTTATGAAATATACTTGTGATGACATAACTGGAATCAAACTGTGATTGAACTACATCATAAGGCGTGACACGATAAGAGTTTGCCGCACCTACTGTTCGTTTCCATACTACATTTCCATCTGAATCCAATTTGATAACGAACCCATCCCCTACGACAATATATCCATCATCAACAGTTTGTTTTACGTTTCTTATATAAAAACCATTGAAAGTGGAGTATAACTTAATCCAACTGATCGTTCCGGTAGAATCTACTTTTAGAATAAAAGCACTTGGGGTTGCTGATTGTACATCACCATTACCGCTTAAAATGATGCTACCATCGGCCAACGTAATAATCCCACCTGTAAAAACACCTTGTATAGAATACTTTTTTGACCATAATTTCTTACCCTTAACATTCGTTTTTACCAAATATAAATTGTTATTGCTCCTTCCCATCATAACAAATCCACCATCACTTGCTTCTCCTAAACCTAACATTACATCCTCGGACGAAGTTCCATAGGTCCGTTGAAAAGTTGTTTGAGAAAATAACGTAGTTATAAAGAAACTAACGATTATCAACAGGCTAATTTTTTTCATCTGGTTCTGTTTAAGAATTAACAACTGTTAAATTAAGGTGGGTTCTAAAAATTGCTTTTTTTACTTTGATTTAAAAAAAATCGGAGAAC
>DAORKB010000319.1:0-2872 GCA_035439365.1 Bacteroidia bacterium | reverse complement strand
GGGAGTTCCCAGGTTTGTTATCTGATAGGTATCCGGACTGAACAACGTAGAACTATCCATTGGCTCTGTAAAACATAGCTCCAGTTGAGTAGGAGACAATACACTTATATGATGAATCGCCGGTGCCTGCTTATCCTCATTAACCTTTGCTACTGCGTTTTTCCTGCCCGGTGTTCCTCCATTCTTATGTGTGGACGCACTCCAGTTCTCCATCCCTGTGCATGGATTATCAGGATCCAACTGTTCAAGACTAAACCCTCCTTCCTTTTTTACTGCATCCTTGTACCACGCATCCGTATAAGTTATCACCGAAATGATATGACCGGTTTCATTCAGCAATTGTATGGTTTGACCGGTATTTGTAAGCGCGGGAAAACTTGTTATTCCTACAACATTTACTTCATCAGAAAATAAAGCAACGGCATTGGAGGAGGCTAAAACCAGGAAACTGTCCGGAGGAACAATTACATCCGGCAACAATTTATAGTTTGTACCAACCATCAATTTCCAGTTTTTTAAATGCACTGGGAACGGTCTTTTATTATATAATTCAATGTATTCAGGGTAAATGACTGTTCCGGCAGATGGATCAGGGTCAGCCATAATTTCATGAATAACAATATCTCCTGCCTTTAGATTTGTACGTTCCGGACCCTTCGTTCTATCAGCCATTCCGGTTGTTACGGTGACGCTAACGATTAAAAAAGTGAAAAAATGCATGTCTTTATTTAATTTATGAATAGGCAAAAGACGCTCTGGTCGCGGTCATTCTATAATTTTTTAAAAAAATATTGCCAATTAAAAAAAACGGAGTAGCTTTGCACCAACAATGACACAGATTATTTGCATAAAGAAGAACATTAAGAAGCATTTCCTCAACAGGAAAGGTTAATTCGTGTTTTTATATGATCATATATCAACAAAGCCTTTCCAGATGTGGAAAGGCTTTTTTTTTACATCGAAAACAACAATACAAAACATAAAAAATAATTAACTAAAAAAAAGATGAAAATAGCAGTAGTAGGCGCTACCGGCCTTGTAGGTACGAAAATGATTCAGGTTTTAGAAGAACGTAATTTCAACGTCACCGAATTGATCCCTGTTGCATCAGAGAAATCTGTTGGAAAAGAAATTGCTTTCAAAGGAAAAAAATACAAAGTGGTAGGCATGCAAACTGCTATTGATATGAAACCATCCATCGCTTTATTTTCGGCTGGTGGAAGTACTTCTTTGGAATGGGCACCAAAATTTGCTGAAGCAGGTATTACTGTTATTGACAACTCATCGGCATGGAGAATGGACCCTACTAAAAAGCTAGTTGTTCCAGAGATCAATGCGAATGAATTGACTGCAGCTGATAAAATCATTGCCAATCCAAATTGTTCTACCATACAAATGGTGGTTGCATTGAGCCCTTTGCATAAAAAATACAATGCACAACGTGTGGTTGTATCCACTTACCAATCGGTTACCGGTACAGGTGTTAAGGCTGTTGAACAGTTAATGAATGAACGTAAAGGCGTAAAAGGTCAAATGGCCTATGCTTATCCGATTGACTTAAATGTAATTCCTCAAATTGATGTATTCACGGATAATGGATACACCAAAGAAGAAATGAAAATGGTAAATGAAACCAAAAAAATATTGGATCCAAATATTCGGGTTACTGCAACAACCGTTCGTATACCGGTAATGGGTGGACATAGCGAAAGTGTAAATGTTCAATTTGAAAAAGAATTTGATTTGGCTGAAGTTCGTAACATACTAAAATCAGCTCCTGGTGTGGTTTTGGTAGATGATGTAAGCAATTTAAAATACCCAATGCCAATGGATGCACACGATAAAGATGATGTATTGGTGGGTCGTTTACGCAGAGATGAAACACAGGCAAAAACATTAAATATGTGGGTTGTTTCTGATAACCTGCGCAAAGGTGCTTCTACCAATGCCGTGCAGATTGCGGAATATTTGGTTGCAAATAAATTGGTGAAATAAGTACCCTATTTTAAAAACTGACAGATAAAAGTCAAAGATCTTAATACGTTCGCTGTAACTTCAGTGATCATATGAAGATCTTTGACTATTAAAACAGCTTATTTTTTGTTTCTATTCTCGATACTCCGATTTTCTACGTTCCAAATGCTTTTTCAACTCTCCTAACTTTTCTTCATAAGTCTCCTTTATATTTGCGTTAAATGCTCTAGCTTTCATGCTTTTTAACGTCAAGTCAAACTGGTTAAGGTTATTTGTAAATGTATATTTTCTTGTAAAAATGGGTTGATCATTACGAAAATCATACATTTTTTCCTCTATTTTCCAAACTGTTGGTTTATCAAGTGTAGGTTCTATCTCAACATTTATCAGAAAATTTCGAACAACAGCTAAACTATCAGAGATCAAAAAGTATTGATCATTTGAAAATCCATATTCTCCACTGCTACCCCTAAAAAAATAAAGAACTGCTTTTTTTTCTTTATTCAAAATAGTTTGGTATGATTCACAGTAATCTCCAATACATATATCTTTTGTAAGTTCTATTTGTGGATCTTTTTGATGAACATATTCAACATGTAAACTATCAAAAAATTTATTTCCGGTCTTCGCATTAAAATCATTAATATCACGAAAAGGTGGTTCACCTATTACCATATCCATTCGAGTAGTAGATGTGGTATCTTTTTGCACGGTATCAACAGTTTTTTGCTGATTTTCATCCCTGATTTGCGTATTGGTGCAATTGCTCAAAATAAGCAGCGTGGGAATTAATAAAAATTTATTTCTCATAAAATAGTTTTATAAAAAACGCCAAAGGTTTTAAAAACCTTTGGCGTTTTGATTCTCATAATTCAACATCAAGGTTTTCAATTTACAT
>DAORKB010000318.1:0-2894 GCA_035439365.1 Bacteroidia bacterium | reverse complement strand
GATTGGGGACATGCAAAAGATTATGTGGAAGGAATGTGGAGAATGCTTCAACAAGAAAAAGCGGATGATTACGTATTGGCAACAGGCGTAAAAATTACCGTTCGTAAATTTGTTGAGCTTGCCTTTGCAGAAGTAGGTATACAAATTAAGTGGGAAGGAAAAGGCGTGGATGAAAAAGGAATCAATACAAAAACCAATAAGGTGATTGTAGAAGTTGATCCTAAATATTTCAGACCAACAGAAGTTGATTTATTGATCGGAGATCCATCAAAAGCAAAAAAAGAACTGGGTTGGGCGCCAACAACAACTCTTGAACAATTAGTAAAAGAGATGGTTGCAGCCGATGTAAAACTTTTTGAACGCGACAGATATTTATTGGATGGTGGTCATGATATCATGAACTATCACGAATAAAACAGTAGTACAGAGATTCATTTATAACGTTTTCCATATTGGAAAAATAGGAGTACCCTTATGAATAAACAGGATAAAATCTATGTTGCCGGTCACCGCGGAATGGTTGGTTCGGCAATTATCCGGAAACTTCAAAAAGAAGGATTCACAAATATTGTTACACGTACCTCCAGCGAATTGGATCTTAGAAATCAGCAAGCAGTAGCTGATTTTTTTGCAAAAGAGAAGCCGGATTTTGTTTACCTGGCAGCTGCAAAGGTTGGTGGCATTGTTGCCAACAATACCTATCGTGCTGATTTCATTTATGAAAACATCATGATACAAAGCAACATTATTCATCAGGCATATGTGAATAAAGTAAAAAAACTGATGTTCCTGGGATCTTCCTGTATTTATCCAAAGTTGGCCCCGCAACCCTTAAAAGAAGATTATTTACTGACAGGTTTATTGGAGCAAACAAATGAACCGTATGCCCTTGCAAAAATTGCAGGTATAAAAATGTGTGATGCATATCGTGCGCAATACGGATGCAATTTCATTTCTGTAATGCCAACTAATTTGTATGGCCCTAACGACAATTACGATCTCAATAACTCACATGTATTACCTGCCTTAATCAGAAAGTTTCATACAGCGAAAGCAAAAAATGAAAAAACAGTTGAGGTGTGGGGTACAGGATCGCCTTTGCGTGAATTTTTGCATGCAGATGATTTGGCAGATGCTTGTTTTTACCTCATGCAAAATTACAATGAAGCAGGATTGGTAAATATTGGTGTTGGTGAAGATATTACTATTAAAGATTTAGCATTGTTGGTTAAAAAAATAGTTGGTTTTGAAGGAGAATTACAATTTGATACTTCAAAACCGGATGGAACACCACGTAAACTGATGGACGTAAGTAAATTGCATTCTTTCGGATGGAAGCACCGCATCAATTTAGAAGAAGGAATCACCACTGTTTACAACGAAGTGAAAAACAAGCTTTCTTAGTAAGTTTTATTGCATCCGTCAGGATGTTGCTATTCACCATTTATTCCCCTAAAATGGATGGACGATATTGGTAACACATGAAAAATTTATTACTATTATTTTTCTTTATTCCTGTATTGCTTAGTGCTCAGCAAAATTTGCCATTAAACCATGTGCAGTATCTTGATCGCAGTATAGCAGATGATTCGGAAAAAATAGTAATAAGCAATATTTCAGAAATTGACCTCAACTTTTTTAGGCCCGAGATTATCAGTCCAATAGAACCACAACGAACAAAATCAAAATCATTGTCATCGATTTTGGTTCGTAAAATAAAAAAAGAAAGTTTATTCATAATAAAAGATTCCGTTAGTAAATTTTCACTTACCATCGATCCACTTTTTAACCTGGAACTTGGAAAAGATCTGGCTGATACATCTGGCGAAAAATTATATAAAAACACGAGAGGCTTTTTATTAAGAGGACACATTGGTAATAAATTTGCTTTCGAATCCTCCTTTTATGAAAATCAGGCAACGTTTGCGAATTATATTGATCAGTACATTGCAAGTACCGATGATCTATTTCCTTCAAAATATAATTATGATTACAATGTAATTCCCGGACAAGGACGGGCAAAAAAATTCAAAGCCAATGGTTATGATTATGCAATGGCTTCGGGTTATGTCTCTTACTCTCCCATTAAAGCATTAAATGTACAAATTGGGCATGGGAAACATTTTGTAGGAGATGGATACAGATCGTTGCTATTATCGGACAATGCGTTTAATTATCCATATGCCCGAATAACTACCACATTTGGGAAATTTCAATATACAAACCTCTATACCTCCTTTATGAACTTAACAAATGGAGGAAATAAAATTCCACCAGGTATAGAACGCTTGTTTCAAAAGAAAGTAGGAAGTTTCCAAACCTTGAGTGTAAACCTTTTTAGACGTTTGCAATTAGGTCTGTTTCAAGGAATGATCTGGGAAGCAGCAGATTCCAACAATCGTCAGCATGTAAATTTTAACACCTTTGATCCTGTTATTGGAATTAATACTTTTAATTACGGGTTGCACGGGAAAAACAATCTATTGTTAGGATTTCTCTTTAAAGTTAAAATTTCTAAATCCATTTTTATGTATGCCCAATATGTATTGGATGATATAAAAGGCAAGGACACAATAGAAATGAGAAACAAATCGGGTTATCAGCTTGGGTTTAAGTATTACCATGCTTTCACTATCAGGAATTTAATGCTCCAGGGTGAATACAATAGTGTTCGCCCCTATACCTATGCAGCTTCAAACCCACAACAAAGCTATACGCATTATAATCAGGCATTAGCACATCCCTTAGGTGCGAATTTTATTGAAGCGATCGGAAGGCTAAATTACCGAATAAGAGATTTCTTCACTGAAGTTAAATTAAATTACATTGTCAAGGGAAAAGATAGTTTATTTACTAATTTTGGGGGAAATGTATTTAAATCAGATACATTTGTT
>DAORKB010000317.1:0-2917 GCA_035439365.1 Bacteroidia bacterium | reverse complement strand
CAGAAACAACTACTGCCCAAGTAAAGAAATATGAAACAAACAGAGATACGGAAGTTGCATCTTCGAAGAATAAAGCATCAAAACCGTTTACTAAAAAGAAAGCGGTTAGCGCAGGTAAGAAAATAATCAAAGGGCAGATTCGCGATTCTGTTTCAATGAAAGCGATCCCACTTGCTACTGTATTTTTAAAGGGCGGCAATATGCATGTACAAGCCGATTCTAATGGATATTTTCAAATGACGGTTCCCAATCGCTTAATGAAAGAGAAGCTGACCTTGGTGATTGCAGCAGAATGGTATTCTAATAAAGAATTTATAATTAACCGGCAAGAGCTGGGTAACAAAAAAGAATATGCAATTGTAAAGAGCGAAGCAATTACGGTTGAAGCAAAGGCAACTCCTGAAAAAAGGAACAAAGGAGTAAAAAAGATCAACAATTGGCAATTCTGGAAAAAGAAATAATATCAATTACAAAGTAAAAATAGATAATCCTTGCGACCAAAAATGGGATGAAATGACATCTGTGCAAGGTGGCAAATATTGCATGCATTGCTCGAAAACAGTAACTGATTTTACACATTTAGGGGATCAGGAAATAATTAAATTGCTTAAACAGAGTTCTCAAAATTTGTGTGGTCGATTTACAGATGAGATACGCTTGTTCAACCCCCAGCTTGTATTAAATCAGATACCACAAAGCCGTTTAAATATCCGAAAAGTACAGATGAGAAAACGGAATAGAATAATACAATAAATCTATTTCTGCTTCGTTATTATATTATAAGTAGCGAAACAGGAAACCTCCTTTTCAATACTTAGTTTAATAATTCGTTAGTTAGTTTATTTGATAAAAAATGGCCCATCTGCATGTTTGGGCCATTTTTTTTGTTTATTCACTCATCCAGATTTTAAACAACTTGGAGTATTGTTTTGAATCGATAAGACGTTGATCACTTCGTAAATATTGGCGTTTGTAACTATTGACCCTGCGAATCAGGTGAACCCAAAGGGTAATGGTTAATACAAAAGCAACAAACAATACGAACGCTTCAAATGTAGATGTTGTACCACTTTCATTTAAGGTTCCATTCAATTCGGTATTTTCAATAACCCGATGCATCCGATCAATGAACTCGGGAAATTTAATAATTAGGATCGTGGTAAGAATAAGTGTTGGAATGCTTGTTAATACAATTGGAACTCGAACACGACTTTTACCTGCTGGTTTGTGCTGATTTGGTTTCATTGTTATAACGTTAAGCTTGTGGTTAATATCTATTACAAATATAACAAAACTGAGCAAGCGATTCTACGCTGTCCTGGCTAAAAAGTTGTATTATTTTAGTACTATTGCACATTCATTCACTTTTAATCATTGCTATTTTGAAAAAACTTCAATCTTACGGTTTAATAGGGTACCCTCTCTCCCACTCTTTTTCTAAAAAATACTTTACGGAGAAATTCGAAAAGGAAAATTTAGCGGATCATGAATACAATTTATTTCCGATTGAAAAAATTGATGAATTACCTTCACTGATTGAAAAATATCCACAATTAAAGGGGTTAAATGTAACCATACCTTATAAAGAAAGTGTAATTCCGTTTTTAAATGAGCTTGATCCAACAGCAAAAGAAATTGGTGCTGTCAACTGTATTAAAATTTCTTCGGATGGGGATAAAAAAAAATTAACGGGTTATAACACGGATGCTTTTGGTTTCCGTCAAAGTATAAAACCCTTCCTTGAATCACATCATGAAAAAGCATTAATTCTTGGTACAGGCGGAGCCTCTAAAGCGGTTCATTATATTTTAAAAACCATTGGCATTGATTGTTATTTTGTAACAAGAACAAAAGTTATTGAACATACACTTACCACCAAAAAAGAATTTAGTTACGAGGAGTTAAATGAGTATGTAATGGCAGCTTTCAAACTCATTGTCAATACGAGTCCGGTGGGTATGTACCCCCATGTAACCTATGCGCCAGCTATACCATATGAATACCTTACTGCTCAACACTTGCTCTATGATTTGGTTTATAATCCTTTGGAGACCGAGTTTTTGAAAAGAGGAAAAAAAATGGGAGCTGCTACGGTTAATGGTTTATCGATGTTGCACCAACAGGCTGAGGAAGCCTGGAGGATTTGGAAGCAGTAATTATATATTAAAGTGCAAACCTTTAAAATGTTGATGAAGTGTGTGCAAGGTTCCTACTAATTTTAAGTAACTGTACATTAAAAAATTTGTTTAAAAGCCTCATTTAAAAATACCCTCTGAATGCTTATCTTTGCATTTATGGACTTTCAAATCACATCCGAATTTCAGCCAACAGGCGATCAACCGGCGGCTATTAAGCAATTGGTGCAAGGTGTAAAAGACAATGTTCGCGACCAAACACTTTTGGGAGTAACGGGTTCAGGAAAAACCTTTACCATTGCGAATGTTATTCAACAGGTCGAAAAACCCACGCTTATATTAAGTCACAACAAAACTCTTGCAGCTCAGTTATACGGAGAGTTCAAGCAATTTTTCCCAAACAATGCTGTGGAGTATTTTGTGAGCTACTATGACTATTATCAGCCAGAGGCGTTCATCCCAACTACCAATACTTATATCGAAAAGGATCTATCCCGTAATGATGAAATTGAAAAATTGCGATTGAGCACCACATCTGCGCTATTGTCCGGAAGAAGAGATGTGATTGTGGTAGCCTCTGTTTCCTGCATTTATGGTATTGGTAACCCGATGGAATTTAAAAGCAATGTGCTCTCTTTAAAAAAAGGAGATATCATTAGTCGCAATAAATTTTTACATCGTTTGGTGGAAAGTTTATATTCACGCACCACTGCAGATTTTTTAAGAGGTAACTTCCGTGTAAAAGGTGATACGGTGGACATTAACCTGGCTTATGCTGATTA
>DAORKB010000316.1:0-2940 GCA_035439365.1 Bacteroidia bacterium | reverse complement strand
CCATCTCCATTACAAAAATTGGGGCAGTGACCAAACGTCCCGACAAAGTAATCGGAATGCATTTCATGAACCCCGTTCCTGTTATGAAGCTTGTAGAAGTAATCAGAGGATATTCAACGTCCAATCAGGTTACTCAACTGATCATGGAAACGTCACGCAAACTGAATAAAATTCCGGTTGAAGTAAATGACTATCCAGGTTTTGTTGCCAACAAAATATTAATGCCTATGATCAACGAAGCAATCATTACACTTCATGAAGGTACAGCAGGAGTAGAAGAGATTGATACGGTTATGAAATTAGGTATGGCCCACCCGATGGGACCACTACAATTGGCTGATTTTATAGGTTTAGACGTTTGTTTGTCTATCTTAAGAGTTTTACAGGACGGGTATGGTAATCCGAAGTATGCACCATGTCCCTTACTGGTAAATATGGTAATGGCAGGAAACCTGGGAGTAAAATCGGGACAAGGTTTTTACACCTATACAGCAGGTTCAAAAGACCTTATAGTTGCAGATCGTTTTAAGAAAAAAGAACTTGTTTAAATACAAATAGCATTAAATGAAAACGCCAATAGTTTAAAAACTATTGGCGTTTCCTTATTGCTTATATTTTAATCTCCTAAAATTGTCCATCCTCAACAAGACGAATTGCTAGCTCAATTGATTTATCTTCTCCTTCTGCATCATAATCTGATTTAAGATTGGAGTTAAACACCAATGCTACCCCTTGCCACATCATGGCCGAAAAACCACCTCTCATACTTTTAACTACATCGTAAGTCGTTTTACCGGTTTCACGGTCAATGAGCTTTATCAGTATACGTCCCTGCGTAACCGTTAATTTCTTAAGCTCGTCACTAAATTCATCTGTTAAATGACTTTCAGCTTCCTTCATATACTTGTCACGTTCACGTTGCGTAGGAATTGTAGCTAGAATACGGTCATATTCTTTTAATTTAGCGGCTGCCAAAATCGCATAAGGATATACTTTTTTTACATTGTATTTTGTTCTTTCCCAACGCTGTTGATCCTTTTTATTTTTAAACGTACGTTCACTCAGACACACAACCGGAGCAAGATTAACGTAAGGAACGGTATCACCATTTATAATATGGGCAGGAAGGGACACCCCTTTAAAACGAGCGTCCTGCGTTTTGGCCGGCTCTTGAGCCCAGGAAAACACAGGTAAGAATAATAATGCTAAAATCAGTTTTTTTGCCATTTGGCTCTTTAGGACAAAACGTGTACCTAAATTAGTGTTTATAACGCAAAAAACAGGAAAAAGTTATGGTTTTATGGCTGAAAAAAGAGCCTATTTTTCAACAATTAACGTAATTTTAGACTAAAATGTGCCAAGTCTCCATTTAACTTAAAAATCCGATAATTCGTCTCTGAATTTTGATTTTTTCAAAGATCATTTTTTTCTATTTCAAGCGATTTATTTTTTGATGAAAATAGCTCTTGTTCATAAAATGTATGGAATAAATTCGTCTTTTTACGCTTCAAAAAATATATTTGTAAAACTGCGAATATTTCCGCTACCTGATTTTAATAAGCATAAGCAAGGTGCATGGAGTTATTTGACGATGTATAGAGTATCAAAAATTAATTAGAACTATCCCCGAATGATTAAAAAAACAGCGCTATTACTAATCCTCTCCTTTTCCATTTTACAAGCATTTTCTCAGAAATCAGCACCAGAAGGTGATTTCAATATTGAAGAAGCTGAAAAAGCGATTTTACGTTCTTTAAATAAAGTCCGAAGAGAAGCGAACCTCGACACGATGGTGTTCAATGATAAGCTCGCCAAAGCCAGTGAAGTTCAAGCGCTTGATATGGCCAAAATGGGAAAAGCCGACTTAACCAATAGTAGCGGTAAATACAGCACCACCGCAAAACGAGTAATTGCTTTTGGCGGAACCAACAAAGCTGATGAATTAGTGATCTCTTTAAGCATTCTCAAAGGCAAAAACTTTATGACAGCGAAAGAATTTGCAGATGCTGTTTTTTATAAATGGAGAACCGGCAAAAAAAATCAAGCAGTCATTAAAAGCACCGAATACATATTTGCGAGCCCATCTGTAAGACTTGATGAAGGTGGCAAAAAAGCATATGCATCCGTTGTATTTGGAAACTTCAGTACGTTTAACTCAGGCGCAACCAAGAAAAAAGAACTTGCTGTACCATTTACCAATACCAAGAAAAAAATGAAAGCTCCTGAAGAGCGAACTTGCAACGCTTGTAAAAAATTCAAAGACTGGGATGGGTTGGCACAAGGTGTTTATTCCGAAAATGGTAAAGTTTATCTGAAATATAATAGTTTAAAAGCGTTATCAAAATTTATCAGAACTTCGAAAGACGGGTTTGCGATTGATATTGTTCAACGTGAACAATATGAAAAACCTGGTTACACAATCATGGATAACAATTTACAAACGAAAGGTGTACTCTTAAAACCAGTATACATGAGTAAGTTGTACAGTAAAAACAGGATTAAGGATGTAAAAAAAGGGAACCGGCTCATCAAAGCAAATCAATTAGATGTAGAACTTGGAAAAATTCCACCAAAAATAACAGGAGTTTATGAATTGAATTTATTGGTTATACAAGATGGAAAGTTATGCAGAACGATCATCCCAAGCAATATTGAACAAGGAGAAATGGCCGGTGCCCCGCCACTAACGATGCTTTTAATGCCTGATAGTGCAGCTTATTTTCAACCACCATTCGAACCGAAATCAGAATCTACCTTATTGAACTTTACCGTTCCTTTTGAAAAAAATAAGTTCGAATACAAGGAAGAAGATATTACCCCTTTTTTGAATGCATTGCAGGAACCTGATTTTTTAATTGAAGGATTATACATTACTGCCTATTCATCAATTGAAGGAGATGCAAATGCAAATGCAAAGCTTCAAAAAAAACGTGCTGAAAG
>DAORKB010000315.1:0-2995 GCA_035439365.1 Bacteroidia bacterium | reverse complement strand
CCCTCATACCATTTAACAATGTTTCCATTGTTTAAAAGGAACACACCTGGTGTACTCTTACCTGTGCCCAATACGCTCCAAAACTCGGGAATATTCAGAATTTGATATGGATAGGTACATTGTGCCTCTTTAAAAAAGTCATTGATTAAGAATGTTTCTTCGTCCATAAACAGGATATACACTTCAGGAAACGAAGGATCTGCCTTGGCTAAAGCACAAATCTCTTTTGCAGCTGCACGACAATGATCACAACCTGCAGCAAACATACAAACTACTTTTCGACCTTCATCCAAATTCACTTTCTTATCTCCAAAGGTGGTGTATTTTGCAAATTGTGTATGTCCTTGCGGAACTTGCTTCTTCACCGGTGCTGGTTTTGTTTGTACAGAATCTTTCTTATTTCCTCCTTCTGTTTTTTCTGATTTCGGTTCCTCGGTAATTGTTGTTTTTTCTGATTCCTTCGTTTTTACAATTTCTTCCACAGGTTTTATATCTGTTAATGTAGTTGTATCCTGCGGGATTATGGTAGGAAGTGGTTTTACTTCTTCTGTTGTACAAGGCGGAATTTTAAAGAAAATAAACATAACCGCAAGAGAAGCAATAAAAATTAAAATGGGATAAAGAAGTTTTCTATTCTCATACTCTGTACTGTTTCTATATAAATAAATAAGCAATGCAATGGTAATTACATTTTTGATAAATGCTTCCAGCGGTGTCATCGGAATCAATTGTCCAAAGCAACCACAGTTCCCGTTCATCGGACCAAATTCAACCATTTGCATGCACAGATGGATACAAAAAGCTGCAAGAAGCAGAATTGTAATTGGTATAACCAGTTTTTTCACATAATGTTTTTGCAAAAATGCAATACCTATTGCGAGCTCAAGGCCAATGATGAAGCGTGCAACATAAGGTGCCTGGCACCAGTTAAAAAGATTTAAATCAACCAACTGTTTTTCAAACTGCCATATCGGTAACATTTTTGAAACCGCAGAAAGAATGAATACAATAAAAATTAAAATGCGGATGATCCAGTTGATGGTTTGTTTTTTTGAGCTCATGTGAAAGGTTATTATATTTTTTTTACTCTTTTAAGTGATAGCATATTCATCGGGTTGCTGGTTAATCCATTGATATTGGTACGAACCAACCAAACCACCTGATCATAATACAGGGGAACAATGGGCGCGTCGTTTATCAATAATTGATCCATTTGTTGATAAAACGAATAACGTTTTGACAAGTTGAGCTCTTCTCTTGATTGTTCAAAGAGCTTATCAAACTGCGGGTTACTGTAATGTGTAAAATTAAAACCCGCGGGACTCCAGTTTTTACTGTAAAACAAGCTTAAAAAATTTTCGGCATCCGCGTAATCTGCGATCCATGATTTCCTAAAAAAATTAACTTTTGAATCGGCAATTGACTGGTTGAGGACAGAGGCTTTTTGAACATCAATTTTTAATTTTATACCCTGCTCTCCCAGTTGCGCCTGAATATACTCTGCAAGCTCCAGGTATTGCTCTGATGTGGCCAATGAAATCTCCGGCAACCCAATTCCTCCCGGGTAACCTGCTTGTTTTAACAGTTTCTTTACCTGATCCGGATCATAATCATAGCCCTTTACTTTGGAGCTATCGTAAGATGGAAGACCGGGAGGAATAAAGCCTGCATTTGCTGCCTGTCCTAAATTTCTGCGTAAATAGGCGACCATTTTTTTTCGGTCAAATCCGTAATTAATGGCTTGACGAATCAATTTTAATTTCAATGGGGATTGCTGTACGGAAGGGAATTTTTCATCTATAAAAAAACCCAGATAATCCGTTTTTAAGAACGGTTGTGTTTGCAATACCATGCTATTTTTATATTCCTCCTTCAGCTTTCCATCAGTGGTCAATACCTGATCTGTATTGATGGCATCCAGTCCGGAGACCATGTCAAACTCCCCTTTTAAAAAATTCAAAAAAGAGGTTTCCCGGTCCTTGATAAACGAAACAGCTACCGCATCCAAATAAGGTAAACGAACATCGCCGTCCTTTTCAAAATAGTTTTGATTTTTCAATAGTACCATTTTAGCACCTTCCTCCCACATTTTAAATTGGAAAGGCCCTGTCCCTACCGGATTACGACGAAAATCCTCTCCGTAGAGCTCAATGGCTTCCACCGGAACAACAGAAAAAAAGCGTGTGGCCAGTATACCTAAAAATGGTGTAAAGGATCTGCTCAAATGAATAACAAAAGTTGTATCATTACTGGCTTCAAATGCATTTTTTTCCTGAACACATGAAAGCAATGAAGTGGCACCGGAGGTGCGGGGATTCATTAATCGGTTAAATGTATAAACAAAATCTTTGGCTGTAACCAGACGGCCTTTCCCCTTTGTATGCTCAAAACACTTATTATCATGGAAATAAACATTGTCTCTTAAATGAAATGTATAGGTTAAGCCATCGCTTCCTATCTCCCAGTTTTTCGCTAAATCTGGTTCAATTGTTAACGAATCACTCAACGTTACCAATCCATTATACAGCTGCCCTACCACCCGGATGTTTTCGAAACTACTTGCAAAAGCAGGATCCAGGGAAGTAACAGCTCCCATTTCATTGTACTTAAAGGCGGTACGTGTTTCCTTTTTTTGTGGAGAGGAACAGGAAAGAATGCTAAGAAAAACAACTGTTAAATAAAAAAATCCCTGTTTAATCATGTATCAATTTTAAGAAAAAATACAGTATTGTTGATTTGTAACGGAATCAATTATTAACAGTTTTGTAAACAGGCATTATGTAACATGCGCGACGAGTCAGTTCGAACGGAGTCGAGAACTGTGGGCGGCTTAAGAAGCACTAAAAGCTTACGCACAGTTCTCGACTCCGCTCGAACTGACACCAACGCACACCGTATCATGAATTTGGTGCATGACTTATATAATTACCCTATTTCCCATTTTTTTAGTAAATTCGCGTTCCGAATGAGAAAAGTAGCATTCCATACATTGGGT
>DAORKB010000314.1:0-3000 GCA_035439365.1 Bacteroidia bacterium | reverse complement strand
TCAAATGTATGTCCCATAAAACGTTTGATGGAATAGATGGTCTTTGTTGGATTGGTAATCGCTTGACGTTTTGCTGGATCACCTACTTTACGTTCACCGTTTTCAACAAACGCTACAATCGACGGAGTTGTACGTTTACCTTCGCTATTTGGAATAACCACTGGTTCATTGCCTTCCATTACTGAAACGCAAGAGTTAGTTGTTCCTAAATCGATACCAATTATCTTACTCATATTTATTATATTTTTTAGTTTATTTAGTTTTTCTCGGGTGCATTTTCAATCATTATGCCATTGGATTTTGGCCGAAAATATGGCATAAAAAAGAAGTATCATAAATGGATTGTGACAAAGAGGCAGCTTTTGAATTAAAAGCAAGGTGGAAATGTGCCATCTGCATTCAGGAATTTCAGTTTTTTTGTATATCGCCCGCAGGTCAATGAATCGAAATCTTTTGTTTTACCTATTGTTAAGACATATGGCGGTTTATAATAGCGGCCCGAAAAAACACCATATCCATTTTGAATGTTTGTGTAAATAGGTTTATCCTGAACAATACTTGTTGACGGTTTATTGACTTCGATATAAGTGGATAGCTCTTCGCCACCTGCAACAATAACTATATGCATGCTTGCGGCTCTACGGTAATTTAATTCAGGATACGTTTTTAAGTTGCCTCCGATAAACTGCAAATATTCGACCGCGCTAAAATCAGCTGTTAATTTTTCATTATCACCTCCGGATGTTGTACGAGTTGGAAAAGCCCAATCCAGAGACTTCGTGAGTGTGTCCTTTACTCCATTAACAGTTACATAATCGTCGTAAATCAAACGGATAATAAGCTGATACATTCTTGCACTTCTGTGGGAACTCCAATCTACAAAAAAACGGGATAATTCATTCTTGGGAGTAAATAAATAACTGGCAGAACCTCCGGAAGGATTGGTGATTTCAAAATTATTTACAAGTGAAGTCGTTGCTGTTGCTGTAACTCCGGTGCTCGTATTGGTTACTAATAAGGAATATTTACTATTCGGATTCAATGCGTGCTTTCCTGTAAAATCAAAAGAATAAATTGCATTTGTCTGATCACCTGAATAAAAAACCCCTTCTTCTTTCGGAATCGAGTTGTCTGGTTTTAAGATAACCGTATCGCGATCAATAAGACGTATTAAGCGGACATCTAGGGAGTTGATGAATTCCGAAGAGTCTTTTTCTTTGGCAAATACCATTGCATTCCCTTCTCCTAAAAAAGCTTTATTTATGCGAATGTACTGCTTGGTTTGTGATTGATTAAGTAAACCATAAACGATCATCGTTTCTTTATAATTGCCAATCACCATCAGGTCGGTGCTGCACGCAGAAAATAAAAAACAACAAAGGATTAACAGAAATGAATAATATTTTTTCACAAGATCTTGATTTTAATAAGCTAACGTATTTGGTCTACAAAAATATTAATTAATTTGAAATAACCTGCTGCGCCCGACGTAACTTTAGTAAAGGCGGAACCTTTTGCATTAAAAGTATTCGTAAATTTGCGCACCAATCCCAAACAACATGTCGATACACAAAGAAGTTAAAAAAGTAACCACAAATGTGTTACAGGAAATGAAACGCAGTGGAGAAAGAATTTCCATGCTTACAGCCTATGATTATACAATGGCTAAAATTGTGGATGATGCAGGGATTGATGTTATTTTAGTTGGAGATTCTGCTTCCAATGTAATGGCAGGACATGAAACAACATTGCCCATTACGTTGGATCAAATGATCTATCATGCCTCCTCTGTGGTTCGTGGTGTTAACCGGGCACTCGTTGTAGTTGATCTTCCTTTTGGTTCTTATCAGGGGAATTCAAAAGAAGCATTGAATTCTTCCATTAAAATAATGAAGGAAAGTGGTGCCCATGCTGTAAAATTGGAAGGAGGAGCAGAGGTGAAAGATTCTGTTGAACGTATTTTAACCGCTGGTATACCGGTGATGGGACATTTAGGCTTAACACCTCAAAGTATTTATAAATTCGGAACCTATAATGTTCGCGCCAAAGAAGAGGCAGAGGCCAATCAATTGATTAAAGATGCTCAAATATTGCAGGAATCCGGATGTTTTGCATTGGTACTTGAAAAAATTCCAGCCAAACTTGCTGAGCAGGTTGCGAAAAATTTGACCATTCCCGTAATTGGTATTGGAGCAGGTGGTGGTGTGGATGGACAAGTATTGGTGTTTCACGATATGGTAGGACTTACCTATGAGTTTAGCCCACGGTTTTTAAGAAGATATTTAAATCTTTACAACGATATAAAAGGAGCAGTCGGAAACTATATTAAAGATGTAAAGTCAAAAGATTTTCCAAATGCAAATGAACAATATTAATGCAGCTGGAAGTATTATACGAGGATAATCACATCATTGCAGTTAATAAACGTCCGTCCGATATTGTACAAGGCGACAAAACAGGGGATACTCCTCTGAGCGATTTTGTTAAGCAATACATAAAAGTAAAGTACAATAAACCCGGAGACGTATTTGTCGGAACGGTGCACCGCATCGACAGACCTGTTAGCGGCATTGTTTTATTTGCAAAAACAAGTAAAGCATTGGCGCGTCTGAATCAAATGTTTCAAACAAAAGAAATTCAAAAAACATATTGGGCCGTTGTTAAGAATAAGCCTCCACATAAAAATGGGAAGCTCATTCATTATTTAAAAAAGAATGAAGCTAAAAATATGTCCAAAGCATTTTTAAAAGAAACGGATGGCGCACTTCGTTGTGAACTGGATTATGCAATCATTGCGCAATCCGATACCTACAGCCTTTTAGAAGTTCATCCCTTAACCGGTAGGCATCATCAAATTCGTGTTCAACTTTCTGCAATGGGCTCACCCATTAAAGGTGATTTAAAATATGGGTTTGATAGAAGTAATAAAGATGCATCGATTCATCTGCATGCACGTAAAGTAGAATTCATTCATCCGGTAAAAAAAGAACCTGTGGTAAT
>DAORKB010000313.1:0-3001 GCA_035439365.1 Bacteroidia bacterium | reverse complement strand
GAATTTTTTGTTTCTTTTTGTTTCAAGACAAAAAGAAAAGGAAAAGAAATACATATATGTGATCCCCTCGGTATCAATCTTGAGTATGTTTAGATCACTCCCACTCGAACCGACACAGCGCACAGTTTATCACTAAATTTGTTTATCTTTGTATACAGGCCGTTCTATCGCTTAGCATTGCTAAGAGGAAAGTCCGGGCAACACAGAGCATCCCACTTCCTAACGGGAAGACTTCTGATTTTCGGAAGATAGCTAGTGCCACAGAGAATAACAGCCAGGCAGTAATGTTTGGTGATGGTGAAAACGTGAGGTAAGAGCTCACGGAACTGGCTGGTAACAGCTAGTTCGGGTAAACCTTGGGAGTTGAAAGACCAAATAAACCGAAGCATTAGAGCTGCTCGCTCAATTTCGGAGGGTAGGTTGCTTGATCTTTTTGGCGACAAAAAGGCTAGATAAATGATAGAATCTGTTTGCTTTTTTAAGCATGCTAGACAGAACCCGGCTTACAGGCCTGTTTTATTTAAAAGTGTGGATTAGCGGTTAAAAAGCCGATCATCATTTTTTATAAAAAATCCATCAGAATGTTTGTAATTCATGTTGCAGGTTAAGGTTTTTTTTTTAAGTTTGACCAATAAATAAAAGATCAAACACGATTTAATTCAGCACAACGTATTTTTGCCAATAATTTTGAATAAACTTATAATTAGTTACATGAAAAAATTGGATAATCAACCCAAAGGTTATAAAGTACGTTGATCATTATTGTTTACCTATAAAAAATAGAAATAGTATGGCGGATATTATAAATGTCTTTGATGTATATCAGTTCATGAGTATCGAAAATATTATTTTCGCATACACTGGAACGTTTGAACATTTTATAACTACTGTTCTATTAAAAAGTATAAAAAATGAATTAAAAAACGCAAAAGGAGGAGTCGATAAGAAAGTATACAACGTAGTAGTGGAAAGTATTGAAAACATTAGTAAATATTCTCCAAATGAAGATGAAAAGGGAAATTCGGGGATATTATTGTTGTGTAAAGCAGAAAACAAATACATTGTAATAACCGGGAATGTTATTTTGAATAAAGACATTCCCATGCTAAAAGATAAACTGGAGAAAATTTCAAAACTGGACAGAGAAGAATTAAAGCAAGCATACCGCGAGCAAATAGCTTCAAAACGTACCCATGAGAATCGTGCAGGATTGGGAATTATTGATATAGCGCTTAAATCAGGGAATAATATGAAGTATGATTTCCAACCAAACACGGAAAGTACTTCATTTTACCTTTTTCAAACGGAAATAAATATTCACTAATAATAGATTTTTATGGAGTCGCTTAAACTTGAGCCAACAGAATATTCACCAACTGTAGATTTTAATACTTCAACAGGTCGATTTGTGATTTCTGGAGAATCACGTCCCGAAAATTGTGGTAAATTTTATGCACCAATTGTTACCTGGTTGGCTAAGTTTGAACAAGAAGCGTCCGAGAAAAAAATTAACTTAAGTTCGCCGTTTACCTTTATTTTTAAATTTGATTATTTCAATTCAACTTCTGCAAAATTCATAATGAATCTTTTGCAACTCATTAAAAAAATCGAAGCCTCTAAAAATTATCCAGTGAAAATTGAATGGCACTACGACGAAATGGATGAAGATATGATGGATGCTGGAAAAGAATTTTGTGAAGCTGCTGAATTAAATTTTGAATTTATTTCCTATTAAATCCTAAAATTAACATTGTAGTTAAAACCCTCTGTTTGCAGACAATTTAGAAGGGTAGTTTTTTGGAAAATACAAGATTCTGCCAAATACCTGTCCCTATTCAGAAAATTAATTGCTATTTCACATTTTTTGTATTATCTTTGCATCGGTTTTAGTCAAAAAAGGATTTTGCTGAGACGAATTTTACAACTGATTAGTTATTGCCGATAAATAGCTCAAATCCCCATGAAGACGGTGAGCTTCATACAATACAGTTGTCATTTTCAACTCACATCTACTCCTAGAGTTGACAGCTGTATAATTTAACTTAATAAATTTTAAATGAACAAATTTGAAGCGTTAGGGCTTAGCAATGCTATTGTTAAAGCTGTAACAGAATTGGGCTTTGAGAGTCCAACCCCTATCCAGGAAAAAACAATTCCTGCATTATTAAATGGTAATACCGATTTAGTGGCATTAGCACAAACAGGAACAGGAAAAACCGCTGGTTTTGGTTTACCATTAATTTCTTTAGTCGATTTTACTTCTCGTGATACACAAGCACTTATCTTGTGTCCTACACGTGAGTTATGTATGCAAATTACACGCGATTTACAATCGTATACCAAATATATTGGCGGTGCAAACATCGTAGCTATTTATGGTGGTGCAAGCATCGATAATCAAACACGTGATATTAAAAAAGGAGCACAAATAGTGGTTGCTACTCCCGGTCGTATGAATGACATGATCGACCGTCGCCGTATTAATCTTTCAAACGTACGTTACGTTGTATTAGATGAAGCGGACGAAATGTTAAACATGGGATTTAAAGAAGATTTAGATACCATCCTTTCACAAACACCGGAAGAAAAAAATACCTGGTTGTTTTCTGCAACCATGCCGGATGAAGTACTTCGTATTTCAAAAAATTACATGGTTAACCCGATTGAAATTACCACCGGAACCAAAAACTCCGGAAATGATAACATCGAACACGTATATTACATCGTTCATGCACGTGATAAATACGCTGCATTAAAACGTATTGCTGATTCTAACCCGGATATTTTTGCAATCGTATTTTGCCGTACCCGTATCGAAACACAAGAGATTTCAGATGCTTTAATTAAAGATGGTTACGGTGCTGATGCATTGCATGGTGATCTTTCACAATCACAACGCGACCATGTAATGAAACGTTACCGTTCCCGTTCACTTCAGATGCTTGTTGCAACCGACGTTGCTGCACGTGGTATTGACGTGAATGATGTAACACACGTTATC
>DAORKB010000312.1:0-3016 GCA_035439365.1 Bacteroidia bacterium | reverse complement strand
AACTCATCCGCATAATCGATAAGCGTAGCATGCCCACAATTGGGAAGGATCCAAAGCTGGGCATTTGGAATATGCTTAAATATGTGCAAAGTATGCTCAGGGTGAATTAAATCACGATCGCCACTCATAACGAGTGTTGGTGCCGTAATTTTATTTAAATCAGCCAGGGCAATATGTGGTTGTTCAATCAACAGTTTTAGAAGCAACCAATTTATTTCATCGTCAACTTTTTTGGGACCATTCACAGCATACCGTTGTTTCATTTGCTGGTAAACTGGTGTAACCTGATGTAAAACACTGGTATCTACAGCTGTTGAATCCGGCCACAGGTTGGCACCGGTGATCGCTAACTTTTTTATCTTTTCCGGATGCCGCATGGCCATTAACAAACCAATTATTCCGCCATCACTCCAGCCGATCACATTGGCAGAATCAATATGTAATGTCGTTAATAAAGCGGCATAATCATCGGCCATCATTTCATAGGTGAGCGAATCGGGTAACGGATTGGTTGATTTGCCCTGGGCCCTGCTATCTGCAACAATCACTTTATAATATTTTGAGAAAAAAGGAATCTGTTTGCTAAAAGCCGTAATGTTACCACCATTGCCATGTATCATTAATAAGGGCTGACCCGAACCATATGTTTCGCAATACATTTGAAAGCCATTGATAGAATAATATTTACCGGTTAAGGCGTTATTGCCATAAACCGACTGGCGTATTTTATGGGTCAGTTTGGAGCTCGTTAGCAATCCCGTAACCAGTACGGCAGTAATAAGCACCGAGATAAAAAGAATATGCGATAGTTTCATAATCAAAACAAAGATAAAAAATGAACGGTTTCTCAATCAATTTATTTAAAGGTAGGTTTTTATAAATAAATGGTGCAAAGGGTATGGATAAATTAGGCTAATTTGGTCACATTGTAATTTTTAATTTTTAAATGGTATGAAAAAGATTGTTCCAGCATTGTTGATGTTAGTTAGCGTATGTTTAACTGCACAGGAAAAAAAAGAAATTAGTGTGAAGACCGAAGCAAAAGCTGTAACGATCTTTATGAAAGGTGCGCAAGTAACACGCAAAAAAAGTGTAGAGCTGAGTGCAGGAAAGTCAACAATTAAATTTACAGAGCTGTCTCCATATATCGATGAAAAAAGTATTCAGATAAAAGTAGGAAACGATGTGGTGGTTTTATCTGTATCAAAGCAATTGAATTATACAGATACGGTGTCGAACAAAAAAAATATGCAGGAACTAAACACTAAGCTGGTGGCACTTGAAGATAAAGCATACATTGAAAATGCAACACTGGATGTGATTAAGGAAGAAGTTGATTTCTTGAAGGAAAATCGCATGATAGGAGGAAAAAGTCAGGATGTAAATCTAACAAACCTAAAACAAACTGCAGATTATTATCATGAACGGTTATTGGCGCTCAAAACAAAAGAGATGGAAAGCAATAAAAAAGTGAGAGCATTGGCTGTTGAAATAGATGCAATAAAAGATCAGATGAATCAGGATGGGGTTGTTGAAAAGAAAGAACCAATTGGCGAAATAGTAGTTAAAGTGGATGTGAAAAATGCAACAAACTGCGAATTTGAATTACAATACGTCGTTGAAAATGCCAGCTGGTATCCAACTTATGATATACGGTCAAAAAATATTTCAGAACCAATTGAATTAAGATATAAGGCGAATATTCGCCAGAATACAAAGGAAGAATGGAAAAATGTTCAATTAAAATTATCTTCTTCCAATCCCAATTCGGGAAGTGTTGCACCGGAGCTACGTACTTATTTTTTAAGTTATAATTACCGCGCTCCGGTATATTCTACAACAACTGAAATAAAAGGAATTGTTATAGACGCCAAGACACATGAAACATTACCTGGAGTAACTATACTTATTGAAGGAACAACCATTGCCACTTCAACGGATATCAATGGTAATTTCTCCATAACACGTTCTGCTAATGGGAAAAATTTGGTTTTTTCTTCAATAGGCTATAAAACACATACATTACCGATAGAATCTTCATTTATGAATGTTTATTTACAAACGGATTCAAAAATGCTAAGCGAAACCGTTGTTACTGCTTATGGCGTATCGCGTGAGAAGAGATCACTTGGGTATGCAACACAGGAAATTTCAGGAGATGCATTTGAAGGAGCATCAGGTGTTTCAGTTTTGAGAGGTGCTACTTCCACGAAAAATCTTAAACCGGTTTCGATGCCTGAAGTGAATCAAATTGAAACCCCAACTTCGGTAGACTTTGATATTAAAATGCCCTACACCATTAATTCAGATAACAAAAACACAACAGTGGATATTGATATGTATGCATTGCCAGCTTCTTATGAATATTACTGTGTCCCTAAGATCGACAAAGATGCTTTCCTGATTGCAAGCGTATTGGATTGGGAGAAGTATAACCTGTTGGCTGGAGAAGCAAATATATTTTTCGAAAACACTTTTGTAGGAAAATCCATTTTAGATGTAGACAATATTTCGGATACATTGAAAATTTCTCTTGGCAGAGATAAAAACATTTCTGTTAAAAGAGAAAAAATTAAGGATTATACAACACGTCAATTTATTGGAAGTAAAAAAGAAGAAACGCGTGATTGGCAAATTTCTGTAAAGAACAATAAAAAGGAAACAGTAAACATGCAGGTGTATGACCAGGTGCCTGTATCCACCAATGAAGAAATTGAAGTTATAACAGATAAACTCTCAGGAGCGGAGCTGAATAAAGAATCGGGAGAAGTAAAATGGAAATTTAAACTGGAATCAACAGCTAAGAAGGAATTTGAACTTAAATATAAAGTGAAATACCCGAAAGAAAGAAATTTAGTAATTCAATAACGGATTTGTTCCAAATGGGCATGACATCTCAATTGTATACCAATTTGTTGTATAAATCCCTTTAATTGCGAACGCATTTTTCTCGGAAGATTAAATTGCCAGATCGGAACCAGCCATTTGCTTAATCGGGGAAGAATATTGGACTCGG
>DAORKB010000311.1:0-3032 GCA_035439365.1 Bacteroidia bacterium | reverse complement strand
TAACGGCCATTAGCTGTGCTATCCTGGAGTTGATTGATACAACTGTTGTCAATGTTTCTCTACGTGAAATCAGCGGAAGCATTGGCGCAACAACTACGGAAATTGCCTGGGTGATCACTGCCTATGCCATTTCCAATGTAATTATTATTCCGCTTACCAGCATGCTTTCCGATCTGTTTGGACGGAAAACATATTTCACCGCATCTGTAATCATTTTTACGGTAGCATCGCTCATGTGCGGTTTATCCACTAATTTATGGACTCTTGTTTTCTGGCGATTTGTGCAGGGAATAGGCGGCGGTGGGCTATTATCCACTGGTCAATCCATCATTGTGGGTGCTTTTCCTCCTGATAAGATTAGTACAGCCAATGCTATTTTTGGTATGGGTATTATCATGGGACCCACGTTTGGCCCTACTTTAGGAGGATACATTACCGATAATTTCTCCTGGCACTGGATATTTTTTGTAAACATTCCTATCGGTGTTGTTGCAAGTATTCTGGCCTGGACCTATGTTTCGGATGTACCTGGTGCCAAGAAGCCCAAAAAGATAGATTGGTGGGGGATCATTTTTCTTGTACTTGCCGTTGGTTCTTTACAATATGTATTGGAAGAAGGTGCAGCTGAAGATTGGTTTGAAAGTACTGAAATAACTGTGCTTTCTATCACAGCAGCTCTTGGCCTGATTGCTTTTATTTACCGGGAACTAAACATCGACTATCCTGCAGTAAATATTAAATTGTATAAAAATTACAACCTTGCCATGGGAAGTATTATGAATTTTATGCTGGGGATGTTGTTATTTGGAACCGTTTTTATTTTCCCACTGTTTGTTCAAATTTCACTTGGATGGACTCCCACACAAACAGGAGTATTTATGATCCCAAGCGCATTGTGTACTGCGGTTTGTATGCCCATCGTTGGTAAACTTTTAGGGAACGGAAAAAATCCCAAGACAATTATCCTTATTGGTATTTTCATCACGTTTGGTTTTTTATTGATGATGTCTTTTGCATCACCCGATTCCAGTCAGAATGATTTTTATTTCCCATTTGTTTTGCGTGGTGTTGGCTTAGCATTCATGATGTCTCCTATTCTTTCATTGGCTGTTGCCGGTTTACGTGGCAAAGACATGGCTCAGGCAATTGGACTAGCCAACATGATTCGTCAATTGGGAGGTGCAGTTGGAATTGCTTTATTAAATGTTTTTATATCAAACAAAAATGCAGAGGTAAGAGGAAATATGATCGCTTATATAAATGATTATGCAAGTGCAAGTGCTGATCGTATTGCTGCATTTACACAAAACTTTATTTCAAAAGGGTTTGCAGAAATTGAAGCACAAGCACTGGCTTACCGTATGATGGAAGCAAGCGTATATCGTCAAAGTGCGCTTGTAAGTTACGACCAGGGATTTTTTGTCGTTGGTATTGCCATTCTATTTTGTATCCCTATTGTATTGATGATACGATACAAAAAAGGTGGAAAGGTTGCTGTTGCAGCAGATCATTAATGGTGAGATAAATTTGTTTGTTTTTTATCTCTCGGAGCGTAGCCAGGAAACTGGCTGCTTATGAAAAAGTATATTAAAATAGTTGCTCTATTTGCAATACTCGTTTTTTCGCTTCGTACATATAGTCAGACTATGAGCAAATCCTGCCGTAATCCAATTGAAAATAAAAGCATTTCACTATGCAATAGTAAATCCGACACATTGACTTATGCACAGTTAAAAAACTGTGGTGAGTTACAAACTAATAACAAAAAAGAAAAAATTGATTCCTATAGACTGAGTTTTGCACTTGCAGATGGATCAGAGGTTATTGAATACAAAGGAACCAGCAATAAAATTCCAGACGAAGCGCTTAGTATGATCATTGATTCAAAAGCTGATAAAATACTTTTTGAAGAAGTTTATGGAACTAAAGACAATGAAAATATTGTACTTGGACTTCGTTGGTTTTATCTCAAACAAAATTAACAAGAGTTCAACGTAACATACTTGTTAGGCGTTGTTCCGAGCTGCTGTGCCGGACGCAAGACAACATTACTGCGTAGGCCGTAGCTTCAGCGAAGGCCTATTTACACTCACACGAATCCTTTTCCATCCCCAAATCAATAGCAGTTACAACTCTGGAAATAGTATCACAATCGGCAATGACGATGCGTACATTCTGCCCATCTTTGGTTGTACCTTCAACAGCATAAGTACCGCAAGGTTTATCACGTACCTCACTTTTACTATAATTAATTTTACCGGTTTTTAGTAGATCTTTAATTTCCGCTTCGGAAATGTTTCTGCACTCCATGCGGCAAGCACCATGTTTGGTAAGCTCTAATTTTTGGTAGGATAATTCTTCTAATTTGGCCGAACCAGGCATTTGACAGCCTTTGCCTTTGTATACAAAATTGACAATCAAAACTCCTAATAAAAGACCAAAACCATACAATTTAAAACGTCTGTAAAGATCTGCATTCTTTTTTGGTAATTCCATTCTGAATTTCTGCGTGTAAATTATTTTTTGAATATTTTATGCTTTACTAATCCGTCACTGCACGCTAACATCTTATATCTTGTGTATCAGATCTTACAATGCAGCCATTAACAGGTTAATATCCTGATAAGGCAGTTTGAACATTTCTCCTAGTACCTGGTTGGTCAAAGTTCCATTGTATAAGTACACGCCATTTCTAACCCCAATATCTCTGCGAAGCATGTTTTCTACTCCACCCTCTTCTCCAATATTCAACAAAATAGGTGTAAAAATAGTACTCAATGCAAATGAAGCTGTACGTGATACACGGGATGCAATATTTGGAACACAATAGTGAATAACACCATGTTTACGGAAAACAGGATGAGAATGGTTGGTTACTTCCGATGTTTCAAAACATCCTCCCTGATCAATGCTTACATCCACAATTACAGAATCCGTTTTCATTTCACTCACCATTTGTTCCGTTACAACACAAGGTGTACGTCCTTGCTGCCCACGAATGGCTCCGATCACCACATCCGCTGTTTTTAAAT
>DAORKB010000310.1:0-3043 GCA_035439365.1 Bacteroidia bacterium | reverse complement strand
TTTGTAAAAGTTATTTGTGCAGATAACGGGAAATAACGCAACGGAAACAATGCGTCATAAACGAACCCCGGTACACCCTGCACAGTGTATCGGGGTTTTCGTTTTAAAAATCAGAAGCTATGCTAACGACAAAGAAAGTAATAGAAGATGCTATCAAGGTAAGGGAAAATAAAATCAAAGATTTGGAGGAATACGATCCTGAATTTCAATCAGAAATGGATTTTGTCGATTCCGAAATTGAAAATTATACCCTTGAAATAGCCGAGTTAAAACAATCACTTCAAATTATTTACCTACTGAAAAACCGCTTGGGCGAAAGCCCTAATATCCGATGAATTGACATTGGAGGCGGTTTAACTTTTTTTAATCAAATCTATAAACAAAAAGCGGTGATTGACCTCACAGCTTTTTTTAAAATTCTAACATATGAAATACGAAGACTTCTTGCAAAACAAAATAAAAGTTGCTGAAAAAAATGGAATATCAGTTTCAATTGATGAGTTGCATTCATCAAGCAAACCGCACCAAGCAGATATAACAATATGGGCATTAGAACTAGGTTCAGCTTTGATTGCTGCTGATACCGGAATGGGTAAAACACACATTGGAATAGATGTAATGAGTATTGTGCAAAGGAGATTTGAAGGGAAATGTTTAATTGTAACTGAACTAGGTGCTGCTGATGTGTTTTGCAATCCAGATCCGGAAGTTGGAGAAGGGGCGCGAATGGGAATTAAGATTGAATATGTTACAAATCAAAAAGAAGCATTTGAAAGTAAATGCGATATTGTTGTAACCAACTACGAACGTGTTCGCAATGGAGAATTTGATTTTAGTTCGTTTACTGGTGTTTGGTTGGATGAAGGAAATTACTTAAAGAACATGGCTAGTGAAACAACAAACATATTACAAAAACAACTAGCAAAGGTTAAATTCAAATATGTTGCCACAGCTACTCCATCCCCAAACGAAACTTTGGAGCTTGTTAATTATGCACATTGTTTAGGTATTACAGACAGAGGGCAAATATTAACGAGGTTCTTTCAGCGTAATTCAACAAAAGCAGGTGAACTGACTTTACACCCTCAGCATGTAGATGATTTTTGGATGTGGGTTTATTCCTGGGCGGTATTTATTCAACGTCCTTCTGATCTTGGGTATGATGATGAGGGATACGATTTGCCAGATCTCAATGTTGAATTTATTGAAGTTAAATTATCCGAAACACTAGAAGGGAAAGTTGATCGTGATGGGCAAAAAGAAATGTTTGTTCAATCTTCCAAGTCATTACCGGATGCTGCAAGGCTTAAACGTGCAAGCATTCGAGATCGTTTAAATGAAGCAACCAAGCTTATGACAATAAAAGAAGGACATAACGACCATTGGATAATTTGGCACCACTTGGAAGATGAGAGAAAAGCTATAAACAAAATATTTGCTAATCATACATCTTATGCTGATGTTTTTGGAGCATTGCATTGGAAGGAAAAGGAAAGACGTATTGTTGCCTTTGCAAAGGGTGAGCTACAGGTACTTGCTACAAAACCAGAAATTAACGGTGTAGGTTGCAATTTTCAGAAACATTGCAACAATAATATTGTGCTTGGTTTAAATCATTCCTTTGACGAATTTTATCAGTTAATAAAGCGGACACACCGATACGGACAAAAGGAAATCGTTAACGTTTATTGCTTTTACATTCCGGAGGAATATGAGATTGTTCAGAACTTAAAACGCAAATGGAATGAACATGATGATGCACGTAATAAAATGCGTGAAATTGTTTTAAAATATGGGTTGAATCAAAGCAAATTTATTGAAGAGAAACGTAGATCATTTAAAATTGATCGAACTGTTTACAAAGGTGAAAATTACGAATTGATTTGTACTGATGCTGTTCAGGAATGGAAAAATAGGCCATCGAACAGTGTTGATCTATTTCTTTCTTCATTCCCTTTTGGAAATCATTATGAATACACTGATAAGTATAACGACTTTGGACACAATACAACAAACAAAGATTTTATACAACAACTCTCATTTCTTCTACCAGAAATGTTACGCTGTTTAAAACCCGGCCGTATCGCAGCTGTTCATTTAAAAAATAGGATTCATTATGGAAGTGTTACTGGTTTAGGCTTTAGTGTTATGCATAGGTTTACACACCTTGTATGTGATGCTATGGAGGCTGCTGGGTTTCATTGTATGGGGTTTCATTATGTCCCCACTGACGTCGTTGCTGAAAATAATCAAACTTATCGTTTAGGGTTCGGTGAAATGAAAAAGGATGCAACAAAAATGGGAGCAGGTATTCCAGAGGAGATTTGGATTTTCCGAAAAGCTCCGACATCAAATGAAAATGCTTATGCGGATGACCCTGTGAAAGTTGAAGATGGTTATTCTTTGGCTAACTGGCAATTAGATGCTGACTGTTTTTGGAAGTCAAGTGGTAATAGGTATCTAACACCATACGAATTAAAGTCATTTGGCATTGATCGGATTCAGAAGTGGTGGAAAAAGTTTAATAGTGAAGTTGTTTATGATTATGAAGAACATGTTAAACTACTTGATTCTTTGGAAGATGCTGGTAAATTGAGCCGAACATTCACCACTGTACCTTTGAGATCAAACTCTGATTTTATTTGGAACGATGTAAACAAAATGCAAGGTTTGAACATGGAACAATCTCGAAGGAAGCTACAGAATCACATTTGCCCTATGCCGTTTGATGAAGTCGACCGCATAATTAAATTGTATTCAAATCCAGGCGAAACCGTAGGAGATCCGTTTGGAGGTATAGGCACCACCGGAGTACGTTCAATTTTGTTAGGTCGTAAGGCTGTTTTAACAGAGTTAAACACCACTTACGCGAAATGCGGAAACATGTACATGAAAGAATCAGAACAGAAAATAAATATTCCAACACTCTTTGATATAAACGCATAATAGCTATAGCAAAGGATCTGGAAAGAAAATAATTTATCAACCTTAATCACAAAAAACTGTAAGACCCAATGGCAGAAAATAAAAAATCATTCGTGTT
>DAORKB010000309.1:0-3072 GCA_035439365.1 Bacteroidia bacterium | reverse complement strand
AAAACAATCAAGTGGTATCAATTTAAAATTCCGTTAAAAACAGCGCAGGCAGAAAAATTTGGTGAGATTGAAAATTTTCAATCCATCCGTTTTATGAGAATGTTTATTAAAGGAGTTGATAAGCCAATTATATTGCGTTTTGCCCGGCTGGAGCTTGTTCGTGGAGAGTGGCGCCGCTATGGATTTGATTTATCATCCACAGGAGTTGAAATACCAACGGATGATAACAACACACAATTTGATGTTTCGGCAGTAAATTTAGAAGAGAATGGAAGCAAACAACCTGTAAATTATGTATTGCCTCCAGGTATTCAACGTGAGATTAACAGCAGTTCAGCAAAATTACTAGCGATTAATGAGCAAGCCATGGCGCTTACAGTTTGTGGATTAAAGGATGGAGAATCCCGGGCAGCGTATAAAACAACACAGCTGGATGTGCGTCAGTACAAAAAATTAAAAATGTATACGCATGCCGAAGCATCTACTAACCTGGCAGAGCCTCTGAAAGATAATGATGTACACATGTTCATACGTTTGGGTACGGACTATACAGACAATTTTTATGAATACGATGTACCCTTGAAAGTAACACAGCCAGGTAATTACAATGGGAACAATGAGAGTGATCAATTTGCAGTATGGCCACAGGACAATGAAATGATTCTGGAATTTACCAAACTGCAGGATGTCAAACAAAAACGAAACAGTGATATGGCAAATGGTACACCGGGAGTATCATTAACAAGCGATTATAAAGTTTATGACAGCGACCGTCTGATAACCATCCGGGGAAATCCAAATTTGAGTGCTGTACGAATTATTATGATAGGTGTTCGTAACCCCAATAAAAAGAATGCATCGGATCCGGATGATGGAAAATCGAAGTGTGCACAGATTTGGGTGAATGAGTTGCGTTTGAGCGATTTTACAGAAAATGGTGGCTGGGCTGCAAATGCTCACGTAACAGCAAAACTAGCAGATTTTGCAAATGTGACATTAGCAGGAAATATCTATACACCTGGTTTTGGAAGTATTGAAAATAAGGTGAACGAACGGAAAAAAGAAACATTAAAACAGTACGATCTTTCATCAACAGTTGAGCTTGGAAAATTTATCAGCGAGAAGTACAATGTTCGTATTCCGATGTATGTTGGATATTCCGAGATTTTTATAACACCTCAGTTTAACCCGTTGGATGCAGATATCCCACTGGATGCAACACTTAAAAATCCGGAACTGTCAAAACGATATAAGGATTCACTCAAATTTATTACGCAAGATTATACGAGAAGAAAAAGCATAAATTTTACAAATGTTAGAAAAGATAAAGGGAAGGATTCAAAGAAGAATCACATTTATGATATCGAAAACTGGACAGCAACCTATTCTTATAGCGAATTTTACAGAAGAAACACCATCACTGAATTTAATTTTTTAAAAGATTATCATGGTGGGTTAACTTACAATTATACGCTCACACCTAAAAATATCAAACCGTTTGAAAAGATTAAACTGTTTCAGTCAAAATATTTTCAGCTGGTAAAAGATGTCAACTTTTATCTCTACCCGGATAAACTAGGATTCTCAACGAATATAGACAGGGAGTATACCTCAAATAAAGTGAGAAATACAACAGGTAGTAACATGTTGATTTTACCTACTTACAATAAGCGGTTTAACATGACACGTAATTATGATTTTAATTACAACTTAACCAAAGGGTTGAAAGTTAATTTTACTGCGGTTAATCAGGAGCGTATTCTAGAGCCAGATGGAGCGGTTACAGAGGAAACCAAAGATACCATGCGGAATGAAATTTTAGATAGGATTAAAAAAACGCAGTATAATCAGCAAGTCAATGCATCATATGCGGTTCCAATCAATAAGTTACCGATGCTTGATTTTATTACCAACACAACAGTAACTTACGGAGGAACATATAACTGGACACACTCCCCTATTTTTGATACACAGAAAGGAGTTCGTAAGGACACACTTGGAAATATCATTACGAATTCTCAAAATTTAAAGTGGAACGGACAGCTTACCATGAGTACACTTTATAACAAAGTGCCATATTTGAAACGCGTAAATCAGAATGTAAAGAATCTGGGGGCAAAACCTAAAAAAAATGCCGACGATTCGAAAGCTGTTTCGGATACAACAAAAAAGAAAAAAATAGAATTTGATCCGTTGCAACATATTGCACGTTTTGTAATGGCATTAAAAACAGTATCTGTTAATTATTCAACTACGGAGGGAACTATCTTGCCCGGTTATAAAAACGATATGCAAGTGTTGGGAATGGATGAACACTTTGCGGGTCCGACATTTGGATTTACGATAGGAAGTCAGGAGGATATTCGAGGAAAGGCAGCATCAAATGGATGGCTTATAAAATCAAACGTTTTGAATGTGCCTTATCAGCGAACAAGAAGTGAAGATTTAAAATTACGTGCCAATGTGGAGCCTATCAAAGATTTAAAAATTGACCTGTCCGCATCCCGTACACGTTCTTTGATACAAAGTCAGCTTTATCGCTGGAGAGAAGATAAAAATGCATATGAATTTGATCCGGCCATTGTTTCGGGAGCGTTCAACATGTCTTTCTTTACACTTCGAACATCATTTAAAAATGGAGATGCAGTGTTCCAGGAATTTTTGAATAGCAGAAGCATAATTTCATCACGTTTGGGAGAACAAAATAAATATTCGGATGCCGTTATTGATCAATATTCGAAAGGATACAACCGTACTTCACAGGATGTTTTAATTCCATCCTTTTTGGCTGCCTATTCTGGGAAAAGCGCTGACCGTGTAACATTATCTGGTTTCCCAACAGTTCCAAAACCGAATTGGAGGGCAACGTATGATGGATTGGGGAAAAAGGAAAAAGTAAAGAAATATTTTAAATCCATTACTTTGGGAAATGGATATACATCCACCTACTCGGTTGGTGGCTTTATACACAATCAATTGCATCGAAAGGACGAGGATGGGTTTGCGTATGTGTTTGAAGAAGTATCATCTATTGCAAACAATCCCAATTTTGTTCCGGAGAACCTGATATCA
>DAORKB010000308.1:0-3098 GCA_035439365.1 Bacteroidia bacterium | reverse complement strand
TTTCCTTAAAAATATAAAGCTCAAGTGTACTGAACTCAACCTGATCATTCAAATATTTTAACCTGCCTTCTTTACTTTCAATTTCTTCTTGCAAGTTCCTTATATTCTCTTCTACCAGCAATACGTCTTCTACTTTTTGTGCTTTAGAAAGCAGCTCTTTATAGCGTTTTAAATATTCTTTTTTATTTGCGAGACGCGTTTCAATATCCACGTATTCTTCTGTTACATCTCTTGCTTTTATGTTCTTGTGCCTGATTTCTCCCTTACCGCTTTCAACATCAGAAATTAGTTTTTCAAAATTTGCTGCCGGTACCCTTATTCTTAGATTGTAGGATATTCGCTCGGGTTTATTTTGCAAAGCTTCCACCTCGTAATAAGCATTCAGTTCCTTTAGTTTATCATCTATGCTTTTTTTACAAGCGATTACATCTTCTGTTTCTACAGATACATCCCCATCCTTAATTATTTTCTTTTCAATAACCGAAACATGATTGCCTTTAACATTCGATTCTGCTTTATTCTTAGTGGGCTTCAATTCTTCTTCTTCATTAACACTTGGCGGTGCAAAGTTCATTCGTTCTGCACGATCCATAGCTATTTCGCAGGCAGCTACTTCAGCAATATCAGCATCAAAATTATTGTTTCTCTCGCATGAATACAACACCATTAACGCTAACAGTATAGCGATTCCATTTCTTTTCATACTAAAATTGTTTTTAAATGTAACGGGGACGATAGGTTACGCGCGTGACTGAGAAGCTAACGGAGATCGTTATAAAAATTGTGTAGCAAGAATGTGAATTACTAAGTGGTATGAAAAGAAGGATGAACTGCGAAAGATGGTGTGTGAAGTTTACTTACAATAGAGCCGTATTGCTTCTGTTGCGTCGGGTTCTCCGTATGTTTTGGCTGAATAGTAATCCAGGCAAAAATCAGGTATGCCCATTTTTTGCTTTACCTGGGCACGAACAAGGTAAGCATAACTATACTTGGGATTTAGTTGTATAGCAGTAGAGGACAGCTCCAGCGCTTTTTCAAATTGACCTTGCTCCAGGGATAAAAAAGCTTTATAAGCATATGCTCTGAAAAAATTCGGTTTTATAGAAAGTGCTTTATCATAATCCTTTTCAGCATTTTTATATTCTTTCATTTTTCGATAAGCCAATCCTCTATCCAAATAAGCCACATGATTTTTGGGGTTCAACTCAATTTGCTTTGTTGCATACTCAATTGATTTGGTGTAATTCTTTTGATCATAATACAACAAGCTTAAATTGTTATATACCATATCAAATTCAACAGCTGGCAACGTTAAGGCTTTTAAATAATCTGTTTCCGCTTTTGGATAATCCATTAACTGGTAATAGCAATATCCCCGGTTCAGAAAATAATCCGCTTTCATAATATTTTTATTAATCAATTGCGTGTAAGCAACAATTGCTTGCTCATAACATTTATTTGCAGCACACATAACAGCTGCAAACTGTGTTTTTTGAATAAAAGAACCGTTACAAATGGAATCATGTATGGGTAGAATTTTTTTGAATCCTAAAGCATACGCCATTGCATTGTCAATACAAGCTGAGTCGACATTCAATAAAAATACATGGATCCTTGCCCTGGCGCCATACGCCTGTGCATAGTCCTTATTCAAAGCTATTGCTCTGTTTATATGTGCCAGTGCTTCCTCATTTTTTTTATTTTCAGACAACAGGATGGCAAAATTATTATGTAATTCTAACGTCTCAAAGTGATGCCTCAATGCTGCACGATAATCACTTTCTGCAGCCGGCATATTCCCTAATTGTTGGTTTACAATGCCTTTCCAATAATAATACTCGCCTTCTTCTTTCAGCTTAACAGCCATTTCCAAGGCTTTTAGAGCCGTATCTAACATATTTACCCGATTAAACAACAACCCTTTTTCAAAGTAGTAATTCGGTTTGGGTTCCATATGTATTGCCTTGTTTATAGCAAATTTTGCATCTTCATATTTATATAATATGTAGCTTATCTGGGAGAATCGGAGCCAATAGTCTGCATTTACGGTATCCTTCTGGTGATTTTTTTTCAAAAGATTGGATGCATCCAATGCATCGATCATTGAATTGGTTTTGATCAATGCATCAATATCTTTAAAGTCGGAGCTTGTTTGTGCTATTGATAAAACGGTGGTTAACAGAAATAAAATGACAAGGAACGCATGTTTCATTTTTTTATCTTAGAAGTATGGCAATAAAGATAACAACTATGTATCTATTTAATTTAATTTATTTTATTTAACCACATGGATAAATAGCTGAAAAATTACTTTCCATCGTAAGCTTCCTGAAGTTTTTTAATCTCCATTTTACTCATTTGCATCATCGCAGCAAAAACACGTTGTGTACGCACCTGATCCGTACCGCTCACCATCTTGATAAAAGCATCAGGAACGATCTGCCAGGACACTCCGAATTTATCTTTTAGCCACCCGCATTTACTTTCTTGCCCGCCGTTCTCCGTTAGTTTTGTCCAATAATAATCCACTTCTTCCTGCGAATCACACGTTACAAATATGGAAAAAGCTTCGTTGAGTTTAAATTGCGGGCCAAAATTGCCAGCCATGAATCGTTGCCCTTCTATTTCAAACACAGCATCCATTGGGCTTGATCTGATGATCTTTGAATTTTTAAAAATGGTGCAATACAATTTTGCAGCTTCTTCTGCCTGATTGTTGAACCATAAGAATGGTGTTACTTTTTTTATTTCCATGATGTTTAATTTTTGGGGGGGGTATTTTTAATTGAATTATTGATTGATTTTATGCATATGGTTTAACATTTTATCCATGCATTGCTCCAGGCCGAGTTGTGCAAAATGGCTCATTTGTCCCATATCTGCATACTCTGTTACTGTCATTTCGGTTTTACTCTTCCCTAATTCTTTAAATGTAACAACTGTGCGGATATCCTCTGGAAAATCAGGTGGCATCCCCAAGTCCACAGGGTTGGCTTTCCGGCCATCTTTATAGGCCAGGTTTTGTATAAATTCTATGGATTGATGCAATTTAATTTTTGTATAAACCCATATGCTAAAGGTTTCCTGTCCACCAAAAG
>DAORKB010000307.1:0-3128 GCA_035439365.1 Bacteroidia bacterium | reverse complement strand
GTTCATGTTGGTTGTGTGATTACGTATGAAGATGAATTTATGATTTTAAATGACCGTTATTATGTTGGCAGAGCGCTGGACAACCGAATTGGAGGGTTTATGATTGCTGAGGTGGCAAGGCTAATCAAAGAATCAAAAACAAAGCTTCCTTATGGCTTATATATTACCAATTCCGTGCAGGAAGAGGTTGGTTTAAGAGGTGCTGAAATGATCACGCAAACCATTAAACCCAATGTTGCAATCATTACAGATGTATGTCATGACACGCAATCACCCATGATGAGTAAAGTAACCAGCGGTGATCTATCCTGCGGCAAGGGTCCTGTATTAACTTATGGCCCCGCTGTACAAAACAATTTATTGAAATTAATTATCAATGCATCCACAAAAAATAAAATTCCATTTCAACGTGCAGCAGCTTCTCGTGCTACAGGGACAGATACGGATGCATTTGCTTATTCAACAGGTGGCGTTCCTTCCGCTCTTATTTCGTTACCATTACGCTATATGCATACAACAGTGGAAAGTGTGCATAAAGACGATGTGGAGAATGTGATCAAACTGATTTTTGAGTCCTTAAAAGCGATCAAAAACAATCACAATTTTAAATACATCTGATTTTAGCGTTGTTAAAGCATTGATTTAGATACAAAAAGCCTAAGTTCGCCAAGACAGTACCTATTTTTTAGTTGAAAACTAACCGGGTTTAACAAAAAAATAAATTGTCAAAGTAGTTACTTTTGTGTAAGTTGCATTCAACATCAATATTAGGAAATATAAGACAATGGCATTATTAGGTTCCATTCTAAAAAGAACATTTGAGCTACGGGAAAGTATACCCAAAATAAGAAAAGTAAGTGGGTATGATCAGCAGGTAAATGTATTGAAGAAACTACTTACCAAAGCCGAATTTACTGCTTTTGGGGAGCACTATGGTTTCTCAAAAATACTAAATGAAACGGATATTGTTGCTGCTTTTCAAAAACAGGTGCATACGCATGACTACAACTCTATGTTTAAGAAGTGGTGGTTTCGTGCATTAAATGGTGAAGCCTTTGTATGTTGGCCCAGAAGGGTTAAATATTTTGCATTAAGCTCCGGTACATCAGAGGCTTCCAGCAAATACATTCCCGTAACGTCTGATATGCTTCGTGCCATAAAAAAAACATCCGTCCGTCAATTGGTGAGTCAGGGCAGATATAATTTTCCAAAGGAGCATTTTGAACGTGGAGCACTTATGCTGGGTGGCAGCACACATTTAAATTATAACGGAACCTATTTTGAAGGTGACTTGAGTGGGATTCAGGCGAAAAACATACCCTTTTACTTTCAGCATTTTTATAAACCCGGTAAACGGATCTCAAAGGAACGTGATTGGGAAACCAAACTTGATGAAATTGTAAAAAATGCAAAGGATTGGGATATTGCAATTGTTGTGGGCGTTCCGGCCTGGGTTCAGATTTTATTTGAACGCATCATTGCCGAATATAACGTTAACAACATACACGATATATGGCCACACTTAGAAATATATGTACACGGTGGTGTTTCCATTGCACCTTATAAAAAAGGATTTGAAAAATTATTGGCGAGACCTATTTTGTTTTGCGACACCTATCTTGCATCCGAAGGTTTTATTGCCTACCAGGATCGCCTAGGTTCCGACGACGGATTGATGATGGTGTTGGACAATGGAATTTTCTATGAATTTGTTCCATTCAATGAAAAAAATTTTGATGCCGATGGTACCATCATCGAAAATCCGGAAACGTTACATATCGGACAAGTACAAGAAGGTGTAGAATACGCACTTTTGCTTTCAACCTGTTCTGGTGCATGGCGTTATTTAATTGGTGATGTCGTAAAATTTACTTCTGTTGAACATCACGAAATAATCATTACCGGTCGTACAAAACATTTCTTAAGTCTTTGTGGTGAACATCTTTCACAAGACAATATGAACAGAGCCATTGAGTTGGTTTCATTGGAACTTAATGTAACGATCAAAGAGTTTACTGTTGCTGGTATTCCTTATGACACTTTATTTGCACATCATTGGTATCTAGGTTCTGATGATAATTTTGATGTTGAACTATTCAAAAAACGTTTGGATGAAAAGCTGAAAGATCTGAATGATGATTACCGTGTTGAACGTATTGCAGCTTTAAGAGAAGTTATTGTAGAAGTAATGCCCAGCCACGTATTTTATGATTATATGCATTCTATCGGAAAAATTGGTGCTGCCTTTAAGTTCCCACGTGTGTTAAAAGGTAAAAAACTGGACGAATGGGAAGCTTATTTGGAAAAAATAAAAAAGTAATTCCATGATCTTAAGTCTAATCTATCAGGCACTCATCATCATTGTTCTGCTTACCTTTTCGTTTGGACCGGCCTTTTTTTCATTGATCAATACCGGTATTAAATATGGATACAAAACGGGATCCCTATTGGCAATTGGAATTGTATTAAGCGACTTTATGCTATGCATTGCCATTTGTCTGGTTGTATATTTGGGTGCAATTAATTTGTTACACTCAGAAAAAGCACAAACCTTCTCTTCCATTATTGGCGGTATCATCTTAATTGTTTTTGGTGCATTTTATTTTCGTAAACAAATACCGGTAACCAAAACAGATTCGTTTGATGTATGTATTACCAAACCCAAGGCATCACTCATGATACTCAAAGGTTTTGTTATCAATTTATTTAACCCTGCTGTTTGGTTTTTGTGGCTAGGTAACGTGACTGCCATTAGCAAGAGCCTGGATTATTCGATGCTAAAAATGATTGTTTTTTTCTCAATTGTGCTTGGCGCAACACTCATTGTTGAGTTAACAAAAGTTTATCTGGCCGGAAAAATCAAACGATATTTAACCAATCGATTGATGGTTACAATCAACTATATTACCGGATCAGCACTCATTATTTTTGGAGTCGTACTTATTTACAATCATTATTTCAATAAAGTATAAGCAGTTACTTATAGGCTACTCTTACTTTTTCCAATTTTCAACATATTCTTTAATCCCTTTAAAATAAGCTTCAGCTGCTTGTTGTACACGAACATTTTTAAGTTTATCCGATTCCAGGTTTAACAACAAACACTCACTGAGATTATCCTGATACAA
>DAORKB010000306.1:0-3132 GCA_035439365.1 Bacteroidia bacterium | reverse complement strand
TTAATAACTATCTGGAACTTTGGTAATCAGTAATGATCCAGGAGGATCACAAAAATTCAGTCTGAGTGTTAGTGTGAGTATTGAGAAAAAAAGTTAGCAACCTAGCCTTAACTTCAGCCACCCAATTTGGTAATATACCCTTTATAATTCCCTAATTTACAAGAATTTACTTTGCAATAAAAATACCATGGAAACACTTATAGAAAATATGTTAATTGTTGCGGCAGTCGTATTCTTAGCTGGAATGGCATGTATCGCTTTTATTGCATCTCCTTACGAGATCCATTTTGAGGATGTTGATGGAATTGAAGAGCTTTAAATGCCTATAAACTCATTATATCTTTTAGCTTAGCCGCTTGCCTTCTGGATATTTCAACCTGTTCCCCATTTCTTAATTTTACCATCAATCCCCCATTGAACCAGTTTTCAATACTCTCTACCCATTTTAAATTAATAATGTGTTTTCGACTGGCTCTAAAAAAAGTCCGGTTATTCAAACGCTCATCCAGGTTGTTTAGTGATCGCAAAATCAACGGACGGTTCTTATCAAAATACACCCGCACATAATTCCCTTCCGATTCAAATAAACGAATATCCGTAAGCTTTACAAACCAACATTTTTCACCATCTTTCACAAACACCTGATCATCATCATTCAATACATGGGTTTGTTCCTTTTCTTCACCTTTTTCCAGATGCTCACGACTAAATATTTTCTTCACCGTTTCTGCCAATCGGCTTGCTTGAACAGGTTTTAAAAGATAATCCAATGCATTCACCTCAAATGCACGTATGGCGTATTCATCATAAGCCGTTACAAATATTATTTCCGGAACACCACTAATTTCTTCTAAAAGCTCAAAACCATTTTTTCCCGGCATTTGAATATCTAGGAAAATAACATCCGGTTTTAATTGTTTGATACTTTCAATTGCCGTTTCTGCATTGTTTGCCTCACCAACAATTTGAATTTCACTGTGAGAAGCCAATAAGTTTTTTAGCTCCTGACGCGCTAAGCGCTCATCATCAATTAATAAAGCTTTCATAGTTATTGTATTCGTTTGTTAACAGTGTCTAATTTACTCTTTTGTAAATAATATTTCATTCACCAATTGTTTTGGAATTTGCAGTTCAGTTAACACCATCGTATCACTTTCATTCGAAATTTTTAAAACCGCTTCATCTTTATATAACAAATGTAAGCGTTGCAACGTATTTTTAATTCCAAATCCTGTATCTTCTTCTGTATTTCCTTTTAATTGCCCATTGTTACGGATCGTTATAAATAATACATCACGATCCACCCTGGTAATGATTTCCACCAATCCTCCATATGTTAGCTTCGAAATACCATGTTTTATAGCATTTTCAACCAACGTTTGCAACATCAATGGTGGTACACAAAAATGCCTGCTCAATGGGTCAATCTTTATTATTGTCTTCAAACGCTCCTCATATCGGATAGACTCCAGCGCCAAATAATCAGACACTACTTTCATCTCCTCATCAAAAGAAATAACCTTATTTTTTCCCATCTGCAAGGTATTTCTCAAAATATTCGAAAGTTGTGTAATCGCTTCTTTTGATTTCACAGGATTTTCATCCACAAGCGCCCGAATACTATTCATTGCATTAAAAATAAAATGTGGATTGAGCTGCGACTTTAACTTATTTAATTCTATTTCATTTACGGAAGCTTCCCATTTTAAATTTTCAATTTCCGCTTTTTTATAATTTTGAATAAAGTAAAATAAAAAATAAATCAGCGACCAGAAAAAATAGACAAACGCAAGGTCAATAATATTTACAAAAATCAATACATTATCACGGTGCTTATTTCCGGAAATGTCTAATAAAAATTCAACTCCGTATTGTGCGTATTCATGTATGGTAGCAAACATAGAAATTGCAATCAATACACGAGGAATCAAATAAAGTGCATTGATACGTAGCCAATTGTACTTGACAATAATATTTCGGTATGCATGAGAAAGAACAACACCAAACGCAAACAACATAAATTGACTGGTTGCAATGCTTGTTGTAAATGCATCATTCAGTTTGTAAAATAAACTTTGAAATAGCACAAAAGATAACCACCCACCAATCTGACAGATCCAATAAAATCCTTTTTTGCTCATGCCATTGCATTTTAATGTTTTCCTATCCAGGCATTACGAACCTGAATTTGTTCGGGAGTTGGAGATGCCATCAAAACCGGTTCTTGTGGACGTTTAGGAGTCGCAGGAAAAACGGTTGATTTCAATTTCACTTTTTTCATTTTTCCTGACTTATAATCTTTACGTCTAACCTGTACTTTCAATACATCTCCCTCTTTTGCATTCTTAATAAATGATTCGATAATTTCACGGGTATTATCCAGTGTGATTTTTTTTCCGTTAACTTTTATCAACTCATCTTCCTTCTGATAGCCCATTGCTTTTCCAAAATCATTCATTGAATGCGTATCAACAATCTGCATATGATTACTGATTTGATCATAACCAATTGACACTCCTCCAAAGGTAATTTCTTTTTTTATATCTCCAATTGAACCAATTTCAACGCCTGCTAACCTCAATGATTCTTTTATAGGCAAGGGTTCCTTACCAGCAACGTATCGTTTTAAAAATATCCCTATTTCCGGATACGTTAACCCAACAACTTTATCAAATAACTCCTCGTCCTTAAATGAACGATCTTTCCCATAACTTTTTGCAAGATCTTTCATCAGTTCCTGCACGCCATAATTTCCTTTCGAAAGGGCACGTAGTTGAAGATCCAGACACAACCCAATCAATGCTCCCTTTTGATACACATTTCCATATTGATCTTTATACTCATATAAACACCCTTTACTCATTTCTGTAAATGGTAAAGAGTCATTGTAGGTTCTTGCACGCTGCATCTTTGAGTTGATTACGTTCAAATACTCCTTTACACTCATGCTACCATATTTTATCTGTACAAGTGAGGCAGCATATTCTGTTAATCCTTCATACAACCAAAGGTGTTCCGACATTTTGGGATTCGCGTAATCAAAATCTCCAATCTGTTCGGCATGTATACTCAATGGGGTAACAATGTGAAAAAATTCATGTGCTGAAATATCTTTAATGGTTTGTGTCAAAT
>DAORKB010000305.1:0-3141 GCA_035439365.1 Bacteroidia bacterium | reverse complement strand
GTAACAATGTGAAAAAATTCATGTGCTGAAATATCTTTAATGGTTTGTGTCAAATAGATCGCTTCCATTTCAGGCAAAAAATACATCGATGAGTACGAATGTTCCAATGCGCCCATTGCCCCGGAACCACCTTTCATTGGTGTTAAATAAATTAAATAGGCATATTTTTTAATTGGTAACGTTCCACCTAAATAAGCTTGTTGTGCAACAAGAATTTCCTGAATTTGTTCTCCAACATATTTAGATGTCATAACCGCTCCAGGCGAATAAAGTGATATAAGTATTTGTGCACCTCCAATCGTTAAAACAGTGGTATCGGGTTTACAATACATCATCGGTGCATCCTGCAATTCCATATAATTGGAGATGCGATACGTGTCTATATCATTGTTATAGGTAACATCTGTTAAACTGCATGCTCCATAAAATTCATTCGGATGTTTAATCTCTATTTCATATGGCTTTCGTGTCATTCCATCAAAGTACCCGAATAAACAATGCGTATTTAATACAAAATTTTTTCCTTCTTCAAAATTACTTCCTGCCGGCTCAAATACAAACTCTTTATCGGGCGGCCAATCCCAGGTATCATCTACCTTATAAGTTAGTTTATTAAGTTTTTTTGCTTGTGTTATTTTCCAGCTGCTTTTATCCAACTGCTCCACATTCAACTCTGTTCCATTGCTATCGGTAGCGATTACTTCAGAAATGTATTTTCCGAAATTATAAACTTCGTAGGTCCCCGGGACAATTTTGGGTATCCTGTAAATCACCTCATCATTTTTAACTCCGGATACAGTGAGCTCTACTGTTAATTGATCATTTTTGCATTTTGTCAGATCAACAGAAAAATGGTAAGATTCCTGAGCCAACAACACAGAAAAACAACCACAGTACACAGCAAGGAAAACTAAATATTTCATTATACAGTTTATTAGTGTTCAAAAATTGAAAAGAATAAGGGAATAGTTGCTACATACTATTCCCTTTAATTATTTACTGTACCAAGAATGCGCACAGGTAAATGATCACTATAAAATTACTGTGAAATTCCCGATTTGATTTGTTTATTACACCAATGGCAAATTACGTCCATTAGCGGAAAAATTTAATTCTCGTTGTGAATCACAATTTTTTGAATCACATCACCTTGTCTGATCTGATCAATCACTGGTAAACCTTCTACCACTTTTCCAAAGCAAGTGTGGTTTCTATCCAGGTGAGCAGTTTGCGCACGACTCATCACAATAAAAAATTGTGATCCTCCTGTATCTCTTCCTGCATGCGCCATCGAAAGCACTCCTTTATCATGAAACTGATTACCTCCAGTTAATTCACATTTGATTTTGTATCCTGGCCCACCCGTCCCTGTTCCGTTCGGGCATCCTCCCTGAATGACGAATCCAGGAATCACACGATGAAATGTAAGTCCATCATAAAACCCTTTACTAGCAAGATCAATGAAATTTTTAACGGTACCTGGTGCATCCGCTTCATAAAATTCAACTTTCATTGTCCCTTTGTCTGTTATTATTTCTGCTGTTTTCATAGTTAATTGTTGGAATAGTTTAAATGAAATACAAATATACAGATTCATATTAATTTAATAACAGCTAGAACTTCATTATTAATGCAGCAGTCTCTGTCCATGTCATTTTGAGCGCATCGTCATCTGTAGCTTCAGCGAAAGATGGGAGTCGAGAAATTTACTTAACTTGCGTTGGCAAACCCTGATACCCGATCAATGCTTTTTAATTCATTACAGTATATTTTATTTTTTCTTGCATTTTTCCTTATCCTTTTCAGCCTGCCCATTTCTGTAAGAAAACCCTGGCTATTGATTGCCAGTTGCTATTTTTACATGGTTTTCAAACCGGTTTATTTGCTCATTCTTTTTATTGTTATCCTGATCGATTTCTATACAGGTAAACAAATTGAAAACAGCAACTCACACAAAAAATCCTGGCTCATTCTTAGTCTTGTTTCCAACCTGGGTATTCTTGTTTTTTATAAATACTATAATTTTCTCAATGAAAATATTTCTTTTATAGCCGATTTTTTAGGTTTCGAAAATCATATTCCGGCACTCGATATCATTTTACCAATTGGTTTATCGTTCCATACATTTCAGGCAATGAGTTATACAATTGAGGTATATCGGGGTAAACAACAGGCTGAAAAAAATTTATTGAATTACAGTTTATATGTACTCTACTTTCCACAATTGGTAGCCGGACCTATTGAGCGCCCGCAAGAATTATTACCTCAACTTAAAAAACCGTTTCAGTTCGACTATTCAAACCTTACATCCGGTTTATTTCGTATTTCAATTGGTTTTTTCAAAAAGGTTGTCATCGCCGATAGGCTTGCACTTTTTGTAGATCCGGTTTATAGCAACCTTTCTGAACACAATGGTTTATCTATCCTACTGGCTACTGTTTTCTTTGCGTTTGAAATCTATTGTGATTTTTCCGGATACACGGATATCGCTCTTGGAACCTCCAGGATGATGGGCATTACCTTAATGGAAAATTTTAAGAATCCCTACACCGCTACATCCTTGCGCGAATTTTGGAGCCGGTGGCACATCTCCTTATCAAGCTGGTTCCGCGATTATGTGTACATACCGTTGGGAGGAAACAGAACATCTACGGCTCGTTGGGCCATCAATTTATTAATTGTTTTTTTTCTGAGCGGACTTTGGCACGGAGCCAGATGGAATTTTGTAGCCTGGGGAGTTATACATGGCACGTTACTCATCCTTGAACGCTTCATACAAAAAAATATAAAATTCAAACTACCTGCTTTTTTATCAGGATGCATTGTTTTTGCATGTACCTGTTTTGCCTGGATATTTTTCAGAGCCAATGGTATAAACGACGCATTTCTTGCTATCGAAAAAATTGCTCAGTTCTCATTTGAGGACCAATTAGCAGGTATCTTTCATCCGAATGAACTTTTTTTTGCATTTTTTCTCATTTTACTTTTAGTATCAGGGGAAACATTTATAAAAAAATCAAGATTCAAAAATCATACTTTACTCATTCTCCTTTCTTGTATCATAATTCTGTTAAGCTATTTATTTGGAGAATTTAATTATAAAGAATTTATTTATTTTCAATTTTGATGAAAACTGCTCTA
>DAORKB010000304.1:0-3263 GCA_035439365.1 Bacteroidia bacterium | reverse complement strand
CCGAATTCATGTCTTTTACCTTTAGTACTGATCCGGTATAAGGATTTAAATAAACCTGATAAAAATAATCGGGTTTACTACCATAAAAACTAATAACAGCTGATTGATTTTTTTTACCATAATGAATACTGTTAGGAGCTTTCCCCTGTAATTCTTTAATTGCAATTTCTTTTAATTGACTGGGTGGTAAAAATGCAGCTTGTTGTTCATCAACAAAACGATAAGATTGGGTAAGTTTTTGAATTTCTGCCTGAAAAGCATATATACATCCTGTTAGTGAAACAACAATAATAATGACCCCGATAATTAATCCTAAAATGAGGTGTATTTTATTGACGATTTTTTTCAACAGAATAAAATGTTTAAGCTGGTTCTATGATTGCAAAAATACAAGTATCCTCTTGCTCAAGGCAATACCTATGTTTAGGTATATTTTGGATTTTTTCTTGCCAATAAACGTTAAAAAGCAACTTAATTTTATGCTATACGTACTATCTTGCATGATAGTATTACTATTATTGTTACTTTTGTAAAAAATAGAAGTTTTTGAAAGCAATCATCTCATATTTCTTTATTGTAATTTTCACAATTACCTGTTGCTATAAATCCGTCAAGTACTTAATTTCAGCGAAGGTAGATGTTGTGTACGTATCGGATATGGATTGTGAAAATGAAAAAGAAGATTCAAGAGAAAAGGACGAAATCGTTGATCCTTTTTGTCATTTGCTGTTGTATTCAGACAGGTTTATTCTTACAGAAGAAATTTTTTTACCAACAGAATTGATTGTCAATTTTAGTTCAACAGACTATTGTAATCTCGTTTATTCTCCTCCGGAAGTCCTTTCCTAAGTTGTAATTCAAGTTCTCAAATTAATCTTAATCGTTTTAAATACGTGCATTTTCATTCATATGAATGAGGCATGTTGTAGTTTATTTATTTTAAATATGAATGCAAAAGACAAAAAAATAAAAGTATTTAGCCTCAACTATTGGAAACAGGATGCGTTATCCGGTATTGTTGTTTTTTTAGTAGCACTTCCATTGTGTTTAGGAATTGCATTTGCTTCAGGTGCGCCTTTGTTTTCCGGTGTTATAGCAGGAATTGTTGGTGGTATTGTGGTAGCTTCAATAAGTGGTTCAGCTTTGAGTGTGAGCGGACCAGCAGCCGGTTTAACAGCCATTGTGATTAATTCAATCACCCAGATGGGAAGTTACCAGGCTTTTTTGCTGGCCGTTGTTTTAGCTGGTGTCATTCAGTTAACACTTGGGTTATTGAGAGCAGGTATCATTGGCCATTATTTCCCTTCCAGTGTTATCAAGGGGATGCTTGCCGCGATTGGTTTAACATTAATATTTAAACAGATTCCCCATGCTTTAGGATATGATAAAGATTCGGAAGGTGATTTTTTCTTTTTCCAGCTGGATGGAGAAAATACATTTAGCGAAATCATAAATGCGCTGAATCATTTAAGTTTAGGTGCAATTATTATCAGCAGTGTTTCTTTATTTATATTGATCATCTGGGAGCGTCCATTTTTAAGAAAATATTCTTTTTTTAAAACGATCCCGGGAGCATTGCTTGTTGTAGTTCTTGGAGCACTTATCAATGAACTGTTTGCTAAAAATTCTCCCGATCTGGTTTTGACAAACGGGCATTTGGTGAAATTACCAGTAGCAAACTCAGCCAGTGAATTTATTGGTCAATTTACATTACCTGACTTTACTGCTTTTTCAAATCCGAAATTGTATGTGGTAGCAGTTACTATTGCTATTGTTGCAAGTATCGAATCCTTATTAAGCGTTGAAGCTACTGATAAACTGGATCCGGAAAAAAGAAACACACCTACAAATCGAGAATTAAAGGCACAAGGTATTGGAAATATCATATCCGGTTTCATCGGTGGTTTACCGGTAACCGCAGTAATTGTTAGAAGTTCGGCAAACATTAATTCCGGTGCAAAAACAAAGTTATCTGCGATTATCCATGGATGTTTGTTACTGATCAGTGTGATCTTGTTTGCAAAAATCATGAATACAATTCCGTTGGCATGTCTGGCAGCTGTTTTATTAATGGTAGGATATAAGCTGGCTAAGGTATCGTTGTTTAAATCAATGTTTAAATTGGGGTGGGATCAATTTTTACCATTCGCTGTAACGATTGTAGCTATTTTACTTTCCGATTTGTTAAAAGGAATCACTGTGGGCATGGTTGTTTCTATATTTTTCATTTTGCGCAATAATTATAAAAGACCATACTTTTTTTTAAAAAGCGAACACCATGAGGGAGATACCATCACACTTGAATTGGCTGAAGATGTAACCTTTATCAATAAAGGAAGCATCACACTTACCTTGTATCACTTACCTGAAAATTCAAAGGTTATTATAGATGGGCGTAAATCAAAAAACATTGACCTGGATGTACTTGAAATTATTCACTCATTTCATGAAACGGCTCATTTAAAAAATATTCAGGTAGAACTTATTAATATTCCTGCTTTCAAAGGAACACAAGGACATTAGTATTAACTTAAAAATTTAGAAATCATGTTAGCATCATATACACAATTATTTCACAACAATAAAAAATGGGTTCAACATAAATTATCGGAGGATCCAGAATATTTTACAAAACTAGGTAAAGGACAATCACCTGATTATCTTTGGATCGGTTGTTCAGACAGCCGTGTTCCTGCCAATGAAATTACAGGAACACAACCAGGAGATATGTTTGTACACCGTAACATCGCCAACATGGTGGTACATAGTGATATGAATTTATTAAGTGTATTGTCGTATGCGGTTGAAGTATTAAAAGTGAAGCATATCATTGTTTGCGGACACTACGGATGCGGAGGTGTTATAGCAGCAATGGGAAATAAGCAATACGGATTAATTGATAATTGGCTGCGTCATATAAAGGATGTATACCGTTTGCATCAGAAAGAATTAGATGCAATTACAGATCCGGGCGAAAGAGCAAAACGTTTTGTTGAAGTGAACGTAATCGAACAGGTTTCCGACCTATGTAAAACATCCATTGTTCAAAATGCCTGGAAGAAGAAGCAACCATTAGCCGTACACGGATGGGTGTATGATATCAATGATGGCTTGTTAAAAGATTTACAAGTAAGTGTTTTAAATAAGGAAGAATTGCATGCAGTTTATCAGTTTGAGACACAATAAAAGAGATATCATTTTAACCATGCTAAATTGATGCATGAAACTATAGGCAAAATCCTATGTGCCGCTGTGGTACAAAT
>DAORKB010000303.1:0-3269 GCA_035439365.1 Bacteroidia bacterium | reverse complement strand
CTTTATCTTTATGTGCATTGGTAACTTCCAGGTAATATCCAAAAACATTGTTAAACGCTACTTTCAAAGAAGAAATACCTGTACGTTCACTTTCACGTTGCTGAATTTGCAATAAGTAATCTTTCCCTGAGTAGGAAATTTTTCGCAGATCATCCAGCTCAGCATGTACACCTTCTGCTATTACATTTCCTTTGGCAATCAGGTAAGGTGGGTCGGGAGTGAGTTGTTTTTCTATCTGATCAATCACCGACCGGCAGGGGTTAAGCTGTTCTGCAATTTTTTGCAGTGCTTTATTTTTTGATTGTTCACATTGTGCTTTAACCGGATCAATTGCAGAAAGCGCCCGCTTAAGTTGTACAACTTCTTTTGGAGAAATACGTGCAGTGGCTACTTTGGAAATAATACGCTCCAAATCACCTGTCGATTCAATGTGTTCGCGTATTTGTTCGATTGTTTCGTGTTTGGATAAAAAATAAGAAACAATTTCCAATCGCTCTTCAATAGGTGCCTTATCCTTTAACGGTAATGCCAACCAGCGTTTCATCATACGTGAACCCATGGGTGAAACAGTTTGATCAATAACATCAATCAATGTTTTTGCATTGTCATTGTGAGAGCCAAACAGTTCGAGGTTGCGTATTGTAAACCGATCCAGCCAAACATATTTTTCTTCCTCAATGCGGGAAATGGTGCTGATGTGTTTTATTTTATCGTGCTGTGTATCGGCCAGATAATGTAATGCTGCACCAGCAGCTATGATCGCATGATCCAATGCTTCAATCCCAAAACCCTTCAGCGATTTTGTACCAAAATGTTTAAGTAACAATTCATTTCCAAAATCTGTAGTAAAGGCCCAATCATCAAGGCCATAACAGTAGAACTTTTCACCAAAATGTTCGGTAAACAGTTTCTTTTTATTTTTTTGAAACAAAACTTCACTGGGTGTAAAGCTTTGTAACAGTTTATCAATATACTCAAGACTTCCTTCTGCAACGCAAAATTCGCCGGTAGAAACATCTAAAAAGGAGACACCTGCTTCAATACCTTTTTTCTTAGAGGAGCCATCAGAAAAATAAACGCTTGCTAAATAATTATTTTTTTTATGCTCCAGAACTTTGTCATTGTATGAAACACCTGGTGTTACCAATTCAGTAACTCCCCGTTTTACAATGGTTTTGGTCATTTTCGGATCTTCCAGCTGGTCACAAATAGCAACACGTTGTCCGGCACGTACCAGTTTGGGTAAGTAGGTATCCAGGGAATGGTGCGGAAAACCGGCAAGTTCAATGGTTGATGCATAACCATTGGCACGCTTGGTAAGAATGATCCCCAGAATATTTGCAGCTTTTATTGCATCGCTTCCAAATGTTTCATAGAAATCACCCACACGAAACAACAACAAAGCATCCGGATATTTTCCTTTTATTGCATTGTATTGTTTCATTAAAGGAGTTTCTGCAACTCCGTTTACAACCGTTTTTTCTTTTGCCATTCTTGTAAAAATACGAAATCGATATATACACAATATGCAAAGTTTTTAACACGTTTTAAGCAATCTTTTATAGCTTTGCAGGCTCAATAACTACCAAGTCAATCATTTATGAAAATCTTCCTTTCACGGCTCATCAAGGATATTCGCTTTTGGATTTTATTTTTCTTCCTGTTAAGATTATACTGTATCACCAATCCGCCGTTGGAAATTGCTCATAACTGGCGTCAAACTACCGGATATATGGTGGCCCGCAATTTTTATGAAATTGATAATAATATTTTTTATCCACGTTTTGGACATGGCCGGAGATAAAACCGGTATTACAGGGACAGAATTTTCAGTGCTCAATTATTTGATTTATCTGCTGTCTCTGCTATTTGGTTTTCATGATTGGTTCGGACGACTCATCAACCTCATCGTTTCATCAATTGGTATATTCTATTTTTATAAATTGATAAAATTAAAGTTTGATGAAAGGCTTTCTTTTTTTTCAGCTTACCTATTGCTTATTTCAGATTGGTTCATCTACTCCCGCAAAGGTATGCCCGATACATTCAGCACGGCATTGGTTATTATGGGCTTGTACTATGTGTTCCGTTATTTCGAAAATTTTAAATGGAAAAACCTTATTCTCTATTTTTTATTTGCAATGTTGGGTGTGCTTAGCAAAATTCCGGCTGCCTATCTGTTAGTGCTGTTACTGTTTCCGTTGGATAATAAAGAAACCCCAATTCGTTACAGGCTATATGTAATTGGTGCAACCTGTTTGATGTTTGTTCCCGTGGGTTGGTGGTATTTTTATTGGGTACCTTACCTGACACAGTCCTTTGGTTTTTCACACTATTACATGGGTGTATCCTTTCGTTTAGGCTTACATCAATTAATAGCAGATTTGCCGGCGGCATTTGAAAAATTTTATTATGATGCATTAAAATTTACCGGCTTTGCTGCATTTCTTGGAGGGGTGTATATGGCATGGAAGAGCCGTGACAATGTTATGACGAAAATATTTCTATTTACCGGAGGTGCTTTTTTTGTTTTTATGGCAAAGGCTGGTGGTAATTTTTGTGTTCATTCTTATTACATCATTCCCTTTGTACCGGTGATGTGTTTTTATGCAGCGTACCTCTTGTGTCAATTGAAAAAAGAATGGATCCTGATAGTTGCTGTTGTTACATTAACAGTTGAGAATATTGCAAATCAACAACATGATTTCCCCATAAAAGAAAGTGAAAAATACAAGCTGACATTGGAACCACTGGCAGATAAAGTCGCTAAAAAAGATGATCTGATTGCAATTAATTGTGGGATCAATCCTCAGCAAATTTATCTTGCACATCGTAAAGGCTGGATCATAACAACGAAAGAGGCACAGGATGTTAAATTTATGGATAGCTTAAGATTACATCAATGTAAATTTCTTTTTATCAATAAACATGAATTAAAAGGTGATGAGGTGTTTCCCTTAAATAGTTGCATATACAATGGAGATGATTTTGCGGTTTACAGCTTGTCAAGATAAATTGTGTTTTTTTATTGTTAAATCCATTCATTTTCAGTAGTATAATTGTCATTTTGGTGAAATATTTGCGGAAAATTTTCAAATAAATCCCTCAAAATTTTACCCCATGATGCACATAATAGATAATTTACCAACCAATGTGGTTGGTTTCCGGGCAACAGGAGAAGTAACGGAAAACGATTTTACTCATTTGGTTATTCCACAAGTGAAAGCGCAGGTTGAAAAGGCAGGAAAGCTGAATTATATGCTTATCCT
>DAORKB010000302.1:0-3300 GCA_035439365.1 Bacteroidia bacterium | reverse complement strand
ATGAAAATGAAAGGTAACGCAAAACGCGGAGACCAACTTTCATTCGGTTCATTTGGACTAAAGGCAACTGAAGGATGCTGGGTTACAGCACGTCAAATAGAAGCAGCGCGTGTTGCAGTAACTCGTTTCATGAAACGTGAAGGGCAAATCTGGATTCGTGTGTTCCCTGATAAACCAATTACCAAAAAACCTGCAGAGGTTCGTATGGGTAAAGGTAAAGGATCTCCTGAATATTGGGTAGCCGTAGTAAAACCAGGACGCGTTATTTTTGAAGCAGAAGGTGTACCAATGGATGTAGCAAAAGAAGCTTTACGTTTGGCAGCTCAAAAATTACCAGTAACGACAAAGTTTGTTGTAAGAAGAGATTATTCAGCTGAAACAGCAAATTAGTCTTAGAAACAAGAAACGAATAACGTGTAACATCAGATAAAATGAAACAACAAGATATCAAACAACTTTCAACAAGCGACCTTGCTGAAAGAATAAAAGAAGAAAAAGGTGCTTTGGCTAAATTGAAGCTGAATCACGCAGTGTCTCCTATTGAAAGCCCTGTTAAAATTACTAACAGTAGAAAAACAGTAGCAAGATTACAAACGGAACTACGTGCTAGACAAATAGCCGAAGCAAAAAAATAATTCTCAGCAATGGAAGTAAGAAACTTAAGAAAAGAAAAAATTGGCTTGGTTACCAGCAATAAAATGCAAAAGTCAATTGTCGTATCGGTTGAACGTAAAGTGAAACACCCGAAATATGGTAAATTCGTGAACAAAACGACAAAGTTCGTTGCTCATGATGAAAAAAATGATTGCCAAATCGGAGATACTGTGAAAATTATGGAAACTCGTCCGATCAGCAAAAACAAATGCTGGAGACTGGTTGAAGTAATCGAAAGAGCGAAATAGTCTAAGAGTAATATATATGTTTTTAAGTTGCGCTTCGTCTGCCGAAACTTTAGTGTAGGCATGGCTAATAAAAGTCAGGAATCAACTTAACCAAACACAAAAAAAAGAAAATGGTACAACAGGAATCAAGATTATTAGTTGCAGATAACAGCGGTGCAAAAGAAGTACTGGTTATCCGTGTACTAGGCGGAACCAAAAAAAGATATGCCTCCATTGGCGATAAAGTGGTGGTTACCGTAAAACATGCTTTACCTTCAGGGAACATTAAAAAAGGTGCTGTTTCAAAAGCAGTAGTTGTTAGAACCCGTAAAGAAATCAGCCGTCCGGATGGATCTTATATCCGTTTTGATGACAATGCTGTTGTTCTACTAAATGCTACAGACGAGTTAAGAGGTACACGTATTTTCGGACCTGTTGCCCGTGAATTGAGAGATAAAAGTTTTATGAAAATCATTTCACTTGCACCGGAAGTGCTTTAGTGAATAATAAATACAGCGATGCAAGTAAAGTTACATGTAAAAAAAGGCGATTTGGTAAAAGTTATCGCCGGAGACTCAAGAGGGCAGGAAGGTAAAGTTTTGTCAATTGACAAAGTGAAAAGCCGTGCCTTTGTTGAAGGGATCAATTTGGTATCTAAACATACGAAACCAAATGCAAAAAGCCCACAAGGCGGAATTGTAAAGCAAGAAGCTTCAGTTCATGTTTCTAATTTAAAATTAATTGAGTCTGGCGCAGCAGCTGCGAAACCAAAAGCAAGTGCCAGCAAAAAAAAATCGAAGGAGGCAACTAAATAATGGCTTATTCACCACGACTAAAGAGCAAGTATAAAGCAGATGTTGTACCTGCTTTGCAAAAAAAATATGGATACAGCAGCGGAATGCAAGTTCCGAAATTGCAGAAAATCTGCCTTAACCAAGGTGTAGGCGATGCCGTATCCGATAAAAAGTTGATTGAAAGTGCAATCAAAGAAATGACCACAATCAGCGGTCAGAAAGCAGTCTCAACAATTTCTAAAAAGGATATTTCTAACTTTAAACTTCGTAAAGGAGTTCCAATCGGTGTTAGAGTTACTTTACGTGGAGATACCATGTATGAATTTTTAGATCGATTAATTTCCGTAGCTTTGCCACGTATTCGTGATTTCAGAGGAATCAATGATAAAGGTTTTGACGGAAACGGAAACTACACATTGGGTGTAACAGAGCAAATCATCTTCCCGGAGATCGATATCGATAAAGTAACAAAAATCATGGGTATGGATATCACATTTGTGACAAGTGCTGCCAATGATGGAGAAGCTTTAGCATTGTTGAGCGAATTTGGATTACCATTTAAAAATCAAAAAAAATAATATATAGTCGATGGCAAAAGAATCAATGAAAGCAAGAGAAGTTAAACGTAAGAAACTTGCTGATCTAAACGCTGAAAAAAGAGCTGCATTAAAAGCAGCTGGTGATTGGGTAGGATTGCAAAAATTACCAAGAGCTTCATCTCCAACACGTCAGCGTAACCGTTGCAAATTAACCGGTCGTCCTCGTGGTTACATGCGTCAATTTGGTATTTCACGTAATACATTCCGTGAAATGGCTTTAGACGGAATGATCCCGGGTGTTACCAAATCTAGTTGGTAGTTACCAACGAATCAAACCTTCGCTTTTCATCAGCCATAATTTTAATGCAGATTGAAAAGCTTCGGTCGACGAAGAAATATTCATGTATAATTATCCTGCGTGCGGGGTAAGATATAAAACAAAATAAAATGACAGATACAATTGCAGATTACCTCACAAGAGTGAGAAATGCTATTAAAGCAAACCACAGAATCGTAGAAATACCAGCATCTAATCTAAAAAAAGAAATCACAAAAATTCTTTTTGAAAAAGGGTATATCTTAAGTTACAAATTTGAAGATTCTACTTCACAAGGAACTATCAAAATAGCCTTGAAATACCATCCGGTAAACAAACAATCAGCTATCAGAAATTTGGAGCGTATCAGTACACCAGGTTTACGTAAATATACTGGTAATGCAAATTTACCCCGTGTATTAAACGGTTTAGGGATTGCCATCATTTCTACTTCCAAAGGTGTTATGACTGATAAAGAAGCTAAATCACAAAAAGTAGGTGGTGAAGTATTATGCTATGTTTATTAAATCTTAGGAGGAAAGAAAAATGTCAAGAATAGGTAAATTACCAATCGCACTTCCCAAAGGAGTAGAAATAAACGTTACTGATAAGAACGTTGCTACTGTAAAAGGACCAAAAGGTACTTTGGTGCAAAATATAGACAGCGCCATCACTGTGAAAAATGAAGATGGCAAATTAGTATTAACACGTGCCACTGACCAAAAACGTCACAAAGCATTGCATGGTTTATACCGCGCATTATTAGCATC
>DAORKB010000301.1:0-3333 GCA_035439365.1 Bacteroidia bacterium | reverse complement strand
ATGATGATACCATCACCATTTCCGGATTCACGATTAAAGCCAGCAACATCTTTTGCGAAAATGGCGTTTTTACGGAAGCAGGAATTATTGAAAACATTGCCCAAACAGCCGCTTTACGTGCAGGCTATACAATTTCTACAATGACCCAACAAGGTACCTTATCCGGACCACCTCCTGTTGGTTATATTGCAGCTATTAAAAATTTAACGATTCATTCACTCCCTAAAGTTGGAAGTGTGCTTAAAACGGAAATTTTTATTAAACAAATTATTTTTGACATCACCCTTATTGATGCAAAAACGTTTTGCAATGATGAAGAAATTGCAAGCTGTGAAATGAAAATATTTCTAAAAAAGGATTAATCGTTTAGAATGAATGTTAACACTGCCATTGAAGTTAAGAATCTTATAAAAATTTATAAAGGTTCGCTACAACCCGCAGTAAATAATATTTCATTCACTATTCCACAAGCTAAAATAGTTGGACTACTTGGACCAAATGGTGCCGGTAAAACAACCACCATTTCTATTCTTTGCGGATTGCTTCAACCTTCGTCAGGAGATGCTTCTGTTCTTGGACTATCCATTCATAATCAGTTACAGGAAATAAAAAAAATAATCGGAGTGGTTCCTCAGGAAATAGCGCTGTATCCATCACTTACTGCTTATGAAAATTTAAATTACATTGGCAACATGTATGGATTAAAAGGTTCACTACTTAAAAACAAGATCTACGAACACCTTGAAATTGTTGGACTTTCCGAACATGCAAAAAAAAGAGTGGAAACGTTTTCGGGGGGAATGAAACGCAGAATAAATTTAATTGCAGGCATCTTACACGACCCTAAAATTGTTTTTTTAGATGAACCAACCGTTGGTGTCGATGTTCAATCACGTAACCTCATTACTGAACATTTGCATTTAATAAATAAAAAGGGCTGTACCATTGTATATACTTCTCACTTGATGGAAGAAGCAGAAAATTTATGTGCGGAGATTGCCATTATTGATAAGGGGCAGATCATTACACAAGGAGAGCCTAAAGCATTGATTAATGCACACCAAACAAAGAACCTGGAAGAATTGTTTTTGAAACTAACCGGAAAAAAATTAAGGGATGATGAATAAAAAAGTGATGCAGGAAAAACTTGCAGTTGCTGCGCGCCTTGTCCGTTCGAGCGGATACAGCATACACTTTATCACTTAATAATCAACTTAACCAACAAAAAAGAAATTGCTTCGCCTACTCTCAACCATAAAAAAAGACCTCCTGATTCTTCTGCGCGACAGAGGTGGGCTTGCCATCATGTTCCTTATGCCTATGGCCATGATCATCATCATGGCACTTATTCAGGATGCTCCGTTTAAAGATTATCAGGAATTAAAAATTCCGTTAATACTGGTTAACAATGATACCGGAAGCCTGGGTAAAAAAATTGAACAAGGATTGCATGAATCTAAAATCGTAGAGATTACAAAATCTACGCACAGCAATGATGAAGTAAAACAAAAAGTAAAAGCCGGCGATTATGAAATCGGAATTATTATTCCTGCCAATGCCACAGAAATATTAAATAAGGGTGTCAATCAATTTGTATCACAAAAGCTTGCTACTGCAGGATTAGGAGACACAACCAAATCAAACGACTCCACATCACAAACACTGGATTTACAAATTCTATTTGCACCCGGTACAAAAAAATCGTTTAAAGCAACGATACTTAGCTCTTTAAAACAATCTTCTTCAAAACTGGAAACACAAACGTTACTGGATTACTTCAGCAAGCAACTGGCAACCACCGAAAAACCAGGTGAAACAAAAGCTTTAAAGGAGTTTATCAATTTTTCAGAAATAAGTACAATTGATACACCGGCAGAAGCATTGTTACTTAATTCTGTTCAACACAATGTACCTGCATGGACCATTTTCGGGATGTTTTTTATTGTCATTTCCATGGCGGGAAGTATTATCAAAGAACGCGATGATGGAAGCTTTACCCGTATCCGCACCATGCCCGGTTCATTTATAACGGTACTAACCGGTAAAATCGCTGCCTATATGCTTATTTGTATGATTCAGTGTTTACTCATGCTGTTGGTTGGTATTTATATTCTTCCACATTTAGGCTTACCTACTTTGCAAATTGGAAATAGTGTTTCCGGAATTATCATTGCTTCCCTATGTACCGCCCTGGCTGCTACCGGTTATGGTGTAATGGTAGGAACAATTTTTACCACACATCAACAAGCATCTACATTTGGTGCACTATCGGTTGTTATATTGGCAGCTCTTGGAGGTATTTGGATACCGGTATACATCATGCCGGAAACGATACAAACATTAGCTGAATGTTCTCCTTTATATTGGTCGCTCAGTGCTTTTCATAAAATTTTTCTGAATGGCGGAACAATAAGTACAATTGTAATCTATTGTCTAAAACTGCTTGTATTCTTTGTGCTGATGCTTGGTGTATCTTACTTTTATAATAAAACCAAGGAAAGATAATATCATATTTTTTTGAAAACCAAGGACTGATCCCTCTGGGATCGAACATATCCACACTGGCTCTCACGCTCACACTGAATTTTTGTGATCCCTTTAGGATCAATCCTTTATTACAGAAGGTGTAATTTTGAAATATAGCTAAGAAAATGTATCTAGATTTTGAAGTATAGCCATTTACTTTCATTTACGCTAATTCTAGACCTCAATCTTCCCTTTATATATATAGCAAAACCCCATTTTTTTTGCTATTTTTACGCTTCTAAAAATTTAGCAATTGACACAAGGTTCCATTATCACAACATTAACAAACCGTACCGAAATTCCTGTTCGATTCAGTGAAGTAGACGCCCTTGGCATTGTATGGCATGGTCATTACCTGAAATTTTTTGAAGATGGTCGGGAAGCATTTGGAAAGCAATACGAATTAGGATACCTGGATATTCATAAACAACAGTTTGTGGTACCTCTTGTAAATATCAATGTTGATTTTAAGAGAACTGTTAAGTACGGTGATACCATCATTATTGAAACAACGTATATTGATTCGCCTGCGGCTAAAATCATGTTTAATTATAAACTGTTTCGCTCTTCCGATTCAGCATTGGTTGCAACAGGTGAATCCACACAAATATTTATGGATCTCAAGCATGAATTATACATAACCATGCCTCCATTTTTTACAGAATGGAAAAAAAAACATTTATCACATCAGGCATAACCTGTAAGTGAATTTAGATAACAAATGAAACTGGAAACCTACATAGCTGCAGATAATATCATTTCACCATTAGTGTTTACAATTGAAGAAAATTTTGGACAATTGAAAAA
>DAORKB010000300.1:0-3337 GCA_035439365.1 Bacteroidia bacterium | reverse complement strand
ACACGTTCTATCATTTCCTGAATTTGAACAATTGCTTTTGACTGGCCAACCATATCAAATGTTTTGTTCACTTTCTTTTTAAGCACTTTTGTTTCTTTAACCAGGGTCGATTTATCCATTGCATTGCGTATCGTTACCAACAAACGATTTAAATCCAATGGTTTTGCTATGAAATCAAATGCTCCTTTTTTTACTGCTTCAACAGCTGTTTCAATAGTACCATGCCCGGAGATCATCACCACCGGTATATCTGAACTTAAAAGGATTATTCTGTCCAGTAATTCTATTCCATCCATTTTGGGCATTTTGATATCACAAAGTACTACATCATACTTCTCTTTTTGAATCAATGCAAGTCCTTCCATCCCTTCGGTTGCTTCATCAACCTGGTATTTTTCGTACTCCAAAATTTCACGTAATGTTTTACGGATACTTTTTTCATCATCGATAATCAATATTTTAGGCATGGGCAAATTTATTAATGAATAGCAATGCTAATTTAATTATTTAGTGAATCAATTCATGCAAAACACCTTCTTTTAAGGAATAAGTTGACAAGCGCATTTTATGAATATCAAGTTCTGTCAAAATAAAGTGTACTAAAATACTTGAAATAACAATCATGTCCACACGCATAGAAATCAATCCTTTCATTTCCAATCGGTCTTGTTTTGTTGATTTCATAAGAGTACTGTATATTGCTGCACAATCCGGGATATGAAAATTAAACTCTGTCTTGTCTTTTAACACATCAGGTGTGTAAAACCGGTAAGCGATCATTTCTGCAAGCGAATCGAATGAACCAGATGATCCGATAAGTTCCGTAACGGGATTTTTCTTAATCGCTTCAAACAATGGTTTTAATTCGGTCCTTAAATAAGAAGTAACTGCTTTAATTTCATTTTCCTTTATCGGATCGGATGGATTAAATATTTCCAATAATCTAGCTGCTCCTAATAAAAAACTCTGTTTCCAAAAAACAGTGTCTTTGTTTGCAATTATAAATTCCGTGCTTCCCCCACCAATATCGATAATTAACGAAGTATCGTTCGTCATTTTTACAGCATCCCTCACACCTAAATAAATGAGTTCAGCTTCACGCTCGCCGGAAATCATCTCTACATCAATTTTTGTGACTTCTTTCACTTTTGCAACAAAGTCTTTCCCGTTGGAAGCTTCTCGAATAGCTGAGGTAGCATATGCGATCACTTTATTGGCATTGTGCAATTGTATGGTAAGACGGTGCATTTTCAAGGCATCAATTCCACGTTGAAAAGGTTCGGGAGCAATAAACGCTTTTGTAATGCCTCCTTCACCCAACTTTACAGAAATTTTTGTTTGGCAAATGACCTCGTATTCTTTATCACCGTTAAACTGAACGATCAACAAATTAAATGTATTTGTACCTAAATCAATTATAGCAACACGGTTCATAAATTTCAAATTTCTTTTATCCTTTATAAAACAACCATTTTCCTAGTTCTTTCCAACTTACCTTTTTTCCATACATGAGAATACCTGTTCTGTATATACGCCCGGCTATCCAGGTGGTAAAAATAAATCCTACGATCAACAAAATCATAGATGTCAATAATTGCCATAACGGAACACCAAATGGCAAGCGCATCATCATCACTACTGGTGAAGTAAAAGGTATTAATGAAAACCAAATGGAAATGGAACTATCTGGATTTTGAATGGCATATTGGGCAATGGCAAATGCAAATAACAACGGAATTGTAATTGGCATTACAAACTGCTGGGTATCTGACTCACTATCAATTGCTGCTCCCACCGCCGCATACAAAGATGCGTACATTAAATACCCTGCTAAAAAGTAAAACAAAAAGCTGAAAGTAATTGTGGTAAAATCGATTTCTTTCAGATCGTTCCATATTTTCATTGTATTGTTAATACTCTTTTGCTCTTTTTGCATACTCTTATAATCAATATCGGCACCAATTTTCAACACTTCTTCTTTTTGCTGAACTTGTTTTATATCAATGTCTTTTAATATCGTTGCAGTAGCAACGCTATATAAGGTAATCGTAAGAACAACCCATAACAAAAACTGCGTTAGTCCAACCAAAGCAATTCCAACAATTTTACCCATCATTAATTGAAACGGTTTAACAGATGATAAGATTACTTCTACAATGCGGCTTGTTTTTTCTTCCATTACACCACGCATTACCTGAACCCCAAAAAAGATGATAAAAAAATAAATTAAGAACCCTGCACCAAACCCAATCCCATAATCCACACCGGTATGCTTTTTCCCATCTCTTGCATCTTCAAGTGTTACTCTTATTCTTGAATTGGTTTCAGCTTCGCGAATCGTATGAAGATCAATCTTATTTTTTGCCAGGATAATATCATACATCATTTTGTTAAGTGTATTCCTTACATACTCCTGTGTTAATTCTGGAATCTTGTTCTTATAAAATATGGTTACACCACTCTTTCCTTCTAATACATTTTGCGGAATCCATAGAATTCCATCATAATCGGTATCTTCCAGCCCTGCCTTTGCAGCCTGAAGTGAAATTTCCGGAAAGTCGAAATGAATATTTTTCGCATCCTTAATTAAACCTTTAAACAAAAAACTATCATCAATTACTTCAATTTTTTGTTTGTCCGTTTTTTTTAAGGCCAGGTAAACGGGCGTAATCATAATTCCTGCTAATAGGATTGGCCCAATCAGCGTCATTAAAATGAATGATTTTTTCTTAACTCTGGAGAAGTATTCGCGTTGTATAATGAGAAGAATTTTATTCATGGCAACAGTTACGATATGGTAAAATTTATTAAATGCAATTATTCTGTAAGATTGGCAGGAGAGCTGGTAATCGCTTCATTCTGCACTTTCGAAATGAAAATATCATTCATACTGGGAATGATCTCTTTGAACGAATGTATTTCCACAGCTTGAAGAATCGACTGCAGTAATTCATTGGGGCTTGTTTTACCAATTAATTTTACCCGGGCTGTATTCATATCTTCATCTGCTGAATGATCAATCAATTTGGCTCCTGCCCACATGGCATTTGTAAATCCTACCAATGTTCCTTTAAAGGTAAGTTCAAAAATATTGGTTTTGTTTTGTTTCCTGATTTCTTTAACTGGTCCGTCGAGGATTTTTTGTGATCGGTTAATCAAAGCAATGTTATCACAAAGTTCTTCAACAGAGCCCATGTTGTGTGTAGAAAATAAAATAGTGGCGCCTTGATTTTTCAGATTCAAAATTTCATTTTTTATCAAATTGGCATTGATGGGGTCAAAACCACTGAACGGCTCATCCAGGATAAGCAATTTTGGTTCATGCAAAACAGTGACA
>DAORKB010000299.1:0-3432 GCA_035439365.1 Bacteroidia bacterium | reverse complement strand
AGGTAAAGAAACAATTGTCTTTACATTCGCATCATACCACTTTTCATCCTCCTTTACTTCTTTTTTAAACTCTCTTTCATTTATAGGTTCGTCTGTATAAATATCTCTCTTTAAATAAATGTAAGCAAATCCCACAATATCAAAAATGAGTACGGACAAAATCGCAATTTCCCCAGGAATAGACATTGAGGAAGTGCTACAATCAAAACCCAGTGCTGTCATAATAGCCATCACAATCCCCATTCGAAATACGAGTCTGATACAAAAGCAAAAAAGTACAATTGGGTTTACGCTTGGAAGAATATTTCGGCCTGTTTCCTTTTTTGATAGCATTTGTTTTTCATGGGCACGAATTCTTACCATTTTTAATTTAAAATTCAAGGCTAAGAATTCTGCGATCAACATCACAAATCCAAATATAGCAATAAACAAAGTTGGTTCATGTCTTTCTATAACACCAATCACCAAAGGTGAAATAGTTACTGCATAAAACCCGTACAGTGCATATGCATAACTACCATTTAAGAGAAAATGACTAATTACAACATAATTTTGTTTTAGAAATTTCATGATTTGAATAAATACTATTTCCCAACCACCCTAAACTCTGTCCTTCTGTTCATCGCTCTGTTCTCATCCGTATCATTTTTAACCTTCGGGCGGGTGTCTCCAAAACCTTTATACGACAACCGTTTTGCATCAATTGCATGCGCAATCAAATAATCATATACTGCTTTTGCACGGTTTTGCGAAAGCAACTGATTGGATTTTTTATCCCCTACATTATCTGTATGTCCATCCAATTCGATTTTCAAGGTTTTATTTACTGTTAAGAAGTTAACCAGCTTATCCAACTCCACTTTTGATTCCGGCTTTAGATTGAATTTTGCTGTTTCAAAAAATACATTTTTTAATTCTACTACACTTCCCGTATCTATTGGTTCTAAAGGAACATCCATTATATACGGCTTGGATTTATCGGCCAGGTTTTTCAATGAAAAATTTTCGGAATAAAAAAGATAACCCGGATGACTTACATTCAACGCATAATTTTTTTCTATTGGCAACACCACTAAAAACTCTCCATTTCCTTCATTTGCATCCGATGCCATCGTGCTTTTGGATGTTTCCAAATCAATCAATTCAAAATGCGCCCCAAGCGGTGCTTTTGTTTTTGCATCATACACTTTACCTTTCATATAGGTAATCTTTCCAGGACGGGCCGCTTCATATAATTCAAACTGATACATATCCAATCCTCCAGCACCTCCTGCTCTTGCAGAAGCCATATAGGCAAGGTCACCTGCTCCATTAATAAGGATACTGCTTTCATCGGCATAGGTATTAATTGGGTATCCTAAATTAACAGGATCACTCCACTCACCTGCATCATTTTTACGGGTAACATACAAATCAAGTCCTCCCATTCCGACATGCCCCATCGACCCAAAATAAAGTGTTTTACCATCGGGATGTATAAACACACTTTCTTCATTTTTAACTGTATTGATTTTTGGTCCCATATTGATCGGTCGCCCCCAGGCTCCGTTCTCGTTCAGATTTGAATAATAGATATCAGCTCCACCCAATCCACCGGGGCGGCGACTTACAAAATACAATGTTTTTCCATCCGATGAAAAAGATGGTTGAGATTCCCAGGCATTGGAATTTATAGCAGCACCAACATTTTCAGATCTGGTCCATTTATTTCCTACTTTTTGAGAATAAAAAATATCACACTCTCCATATCCTTTTCTTCCTCCATCATATCTACCCGGTCCGCTTTCACAAGCAACAAAAAATAAAAGCTGACCATCTGCAGAAAAATTTGGTGCTCCTTCATTTCCAGGAGTGTTTACGCCAGGCATCGGAACAGATGGTGCCCATTTTCCATCCGCTTTTCTACTGATATAAAAATCTTCCTGAGGATCCACCCCGGATGTACGATTGCTTCTGGTAAATAAAAATACTTGGTCATCCGCAGTAACAGCAGGGAAATATTCATCTGCAGCCGAATTAATGGAAGGTCCCATATTTTTCGGATCAAAATTGACAGGAGCCTTCATCGCCTCAATTGCAAAATTACAATTGGCCAACTGAAACTCTGCTTTTTCTTTTGTATCCGGGTTTATATGCGGTTTCTTAAAAAAACTTTCATAGTCTGCCTTTGCATTTTTATAGTCACCGATTAGCATCTCCTGTTCTGCAAGCAAATAAAAATTATTCAAATTAAAACCGGGGTTTATTGTGATCGCTTTTTTAAGCTCATCAATTGCTTTTTGTGTTTCTCCACGCGCCTGGTACACTTCAGCAAGTAACATGTGTGGTTCGATAAATTCTGGTGCTTTTTGAATAGCTGATATCGCATCTTCTATCGCATGTTTATCATTCCCTGACTGCACATTTCGCATTGCATCTTGAAATGATGCAATTGCTTTTTTGTTCTTGGTGGTATACTCGCCCGGAGGTAATTGTGCTTTGCAAATGGAAACAATCAATAAACAAACGAGAAGAATCGATTTTTTCATAAATAAAAATTTTAATGTTGATTGTATTGAATTTATGGAATATTCATGTATTTGTGGGTTTGCAATGATACGTTCCATTTCGGGTGTGCCATCACATAATCCACAATAAGGGGCATCATTTCTTTTGATTTGCTCCATTCAGGTTGTAAAAACAATTTACAATCAGTACGAACATGTATGGCATTTTTTTCGGCCCATTCAAAATCATTTTTATTGTGAACGATTACTTTTAACTCATCTGCTTTTGCAAAATTTTCAGGCAGGGGCGGACCTGTTTTCTTTGGTGAAAGACAAACCCAGTCCCAGGTTCCTGTCAACAAATATGCACCCGATGTTTCAATAAACGTTTGTACCCCTTTTGATTTTAATTGTTCTGTTATATACTTCATATTGTACATGCTCGGTTCCCCTCCAGTAACAACAACTGCTTTTCCCGGATATTGCAGTGCATGCTCCACAATTATATCTGTTTTTGTAAGCGGATGCAAAGAGGCATCCCAGCTTTCTTTTACATCACACCAATGGCATCCTACGTCGCATCCGCCTACGCGTATAAAATAAGCAGGCTTTCCCGAATGAAACCCTTCGCCTTGAATCGTATAAAACTCTTCCATCAACGGCAATTCCAGCCCCTGTTCCAACAATGATTTTGTTTGTTCTTCTGCTTTCACGCTCTGAATTTATTTATTTCCACTTCCTGCTTTCGCAGAAACTGCCGGTTTATCTGTCAAAATCAGTAATTCATAATTGAATGGATCAAATACTGCTTTCAGATTTGCTATCCATTCATTTCCATATTTCAAATAATGGGGAATGAAATTATCGTAACGTTCCTGTAAAATATCCTGCGGGAAAAACTTCTCTTTTATTTTTTTAATTTGATTGATTCCGGTTTCCTGTTTTT
>DAORKB010000298.1:0-3440 GCA_035439365.1 Bacteroidia bacterium | reverse complement strand
GAGGTCAGAAAACAATAAATCAAAAAGACATGTCACAAATTGGAATTACACACACATTTAATTTAGCGGATGGTCGCTCAATTACATTAGAAACAGGAAAATTAGCAAAACAAGCAGATGGTTCTGTTGTTGTTAAAATGGGCGATACAATGTTACTTGCAACAGTTGTATCCAATAAAGATGCAAAGGAAGGTACCGATTTTTTACCCTTATCAGTTGATTATCAAGAAAAATTTGCTTCTGCAGGGCGCTTTCCAGGAGGCTTTTTCAAACGTGAAGCACGTTTATCCGACTATGAAATATTGATCAGCCGTTTGGTGGATCGTGCATTACGTCCACTATTCCCGGAAGATTATCACTCCGATACACAAGTTTTAATTACATTAATTTCAGGAGATAAAAATATATTACCAGATGCATTAGCTGGTTTAGCGGCATCTGCAGCAATTGCAGTTTCTGATATTCCATTCAATGGTCCTGTATCAGAAGTAAGAGTTGGTAAGGTCGATGGAAAATTAATTATCAACCCTACTGTTGCCGAACTTGAAAAATCTACACTAGATATGATTATTGCAGCTTCTGCAAAGGATATCCTGATGGTGGAAGGTGAGATGAAAGAAATTTCAGAAGCTGAAATGTTGGAAGCGATTAAATTTGCACATGAAGCAATTAAACTTCAGATCAACGGAATTAATGAATTAAAAGCAAAAGTAGAAGCTGTAAAAGGCAAAATTGTTACGCGTGAATACAATCACGAAACAAACGATGCGGAGCTGAAAGAGCGTGTATTTAAAGCATTATATGACAAAGCATACGCAGTTGCAAAGACACAAAATCCAAATAAAAAAGAGCGTGGTGCAGCTTTCAAGGCTGTTGTAACAGAATTCATCGATTCGTTGCCAGAAGAAGAAAAAGCAACAATCAACCAAACGCTTATTAAAAAATATTATCACGAAGTAGAATACGTAGCGGTTCGTCGCTTTGTACTGGATGAGAGAGCTCGTCTGGATGGTCGTAAAACCAATGAAATACGCCCTATTTGGAGCGAAATCGGGTATTTGCCATCAGCACATGGTTCAGCCATTTTCACACGTGGAGAAACACAATCACTTACTTCGGTAACATTGGGTACCAAACTGGATCTGCAATCAATTGACAGAGCTTTATACCAGGGGCAAAACAATTTCATGCTACACTATAACTTCCCAGCATTTTCAACCGGTGAAGTAAAACCGAACAGAGGTCCGGGAAGACGTGAAGTTGGACATGGAAACCTGGCTGAACGTGCTTTAAAACAAGTTATTTCGGCAGAAAACCCATATACTGTTCGTGTTGTTTCTGATATCCTTGAATCAAACGGGTCCTCCTCTATGGCGACCGTTTGTGCCGGTACGTTGGCATTGATGGATGCAGGTGTAAAGATTGTGAAACCAGTATCAGGTATTGCAATGGGGTTAATCACGGATGATAAAGGGAAATACGCCATTTTATCAGATATCTTAGGTGATGAAGATCACCTGGGTGATATGGATTTTAAGGTGTGTGGAACAAAAGACGGAATCACAGCTTGCCAAATGGATTTAAAAGTGGATGGTTTACCATACGAAACAATGGCAGAAGCGTTGGAACAAGCTAAACAAGGGCGTTTACACATCCTGGGAGAAATGACTAAAACCATTTCCGTATCACGTGAAGATTACAAATCACATGCTCCAAGAATTGTGAAAATGACCATTCCAAAAGAATTTATTGGAGCTGTTATCGGACCAGGAGGAAAAATTATACAGGAAATGCAGCGTGAAACAGGTGCCACTATTGTGATTGAGGAGATCAACAATGTAGGACACATTGATATTGTTGCTACAAATGCAGATGCAATTAATGCTGTATTAGCAAAAATCAAAGGAATTGTTGCACAACCTGAGGTTGGTGAAGTATATGAAGGAAAAGTAAAATCCATCATGGCATTCGGTGCATTTGTTGAGTTTATGCCAGGAAAAGATGGACTTTTGCATATCTCCGAGATCGAACACCGCCGCTTAGAAAGCATGGAAGGGGTTTTGAAAGAAGGAGAAAAGATTCAGGTGAAGCTTATTGGAGTTGACCCTAAAACCGGTAAATTTAAATTAAGCCGTAAAGTTTTATTACCAAAATCAGAACAAGCTGCAAGTAATTAAGAGCTAGTTTTCAACAATTAAAAATGCCCGTTTCCTAATAGAAACGGGCATTTTTAATTGTTATTCACCATGGTTTATTTCTGGTTTTGAAAAAAATTAAACTTTTTTGTTTTTAATCCGTTTTAGTTAGTTATAATTGTTGCTCTCTTCCGTCGTTTGAACTTTAATATTGATCTGAAAAAACTATATATTAGTTGAAACATTTTGAAACTACTAACGTAAAGACATTTGACTTAAAAATTACCCAGCCTTATGAGACAACTTAAAATTTCAAAACAGGTTACCAATAGGGAAACTGCATCCTTAGATAAATACTTGCAGGAAATCGGAAAAGTTGACTTGATAACCGCTGATGAAGAGGTTGAATTAGCGCGAAAAATAAGATCTGGTGATCAATATGCACTGGAAAAACTTACCAAAGCAAATCTTCGTTTCGTTGTCTCCGTATCCAAACAATACCAAAATCAAGGGCTTAGCTTACCAGATTTAATTAATGAAGGCAATTTAGGCTTAATAAAAGCTGCTCAGCGTTTTGATGAAACCAGAGGTTTTAAGTTTATTTCTTATGCCGTTTGGTGGATCCGTCAATCGATTTTGCAAGCATTGGCTGAACAATCACGTATTGTACGTTTACCTTTAAATAAAATTGGTTCGATCAATAAAATAAACAAAACATTTTCAAAGCTGGAACAGGAGTTCGAACGTGAACCAAGCCCGGCAGAAATAGCAGTTATGCTTGAAATTTCAGAAAATGATGTAAAAGAATCCATGAAAAATACCGGACGACATGTTTCCATGGACGCTCCTCTTACTACAGGTGATGAAAATGCAGGTAGTATGTACGATGTGATGGAAGCAGATGATAGTCCTAGCCCTGAAAATGGCTTATTACATGAATCGCTTAGAAGAGAAATAGAACGTGCCTTACATACGTTAACACCGCGTGAAGCAGATGTTGTTCGATTGTATTTTGGATTGGGTGGTGAACATGCAATGACATTGGAAGAGATTGGCGAACGCTTTGATTTAACCCGCGAACGCGTTAGACAAATCAAAGAAAAAGCGATACGCAGATTAAAACATACTTCAAGAAGTAAAATTTTAAAAACATATTTAGGATAATTAATTGGTGGTTTAATTAATAGTTGGATTGGAAAAAGAAACAGTTGTTCGTTACTGTTTCTTTTTTTTTGCCTCGCAGGCCGAAGCTTTAGCGAAGGCCTGTTAAGCCCTGACATATGATTTTATGATCAATTTACAATA
>DAORKB010000297.1:0-3456 GCA_035439365.1 Bacteroidia bacterium | reverse complement strand
ACCTATAATTTATAAAATTAAAACAATGACAAACAAAGAGTTACTTGCAAAGGTTCCTGATGAGGTTATCATAAATAAAATTATATTGATCCGTGGTAAAAAAGTAATGATTGATAGGGATTTGGCGAGACTCTATGGAGTAACAACCAAACGTTTAAATGAACAAGTTAAACGAAATTTAAAGCGATTCCCTGAAGATTTTATGTTTCAGCTTACAAAAGAAGAGAAAGACGAAATTGTCATGAATTTTGAAGATTTAAGAAGCTTAAAATTTTCTCCAGTATTACCAAATGTATTTACAGAGCACGGTGCAGTAATGTTGGCGAGTATTTTAAACAGTGATAAGGCAATTGAAGTAAATATTCAAATTGTGCGTGTATTTGCCCACATACGCCAAATGCTTACTGATAATACCGAATTACGTTTAGAAATAGAAAAGATAAAATCAAAAGTTGATAATCATAATAAGAATATAGAACTTATTTTTAAGTATTTGGATGAATTAGTAGAAAAAAAGGAAAATCCACAACCTCGGCCTGTAGTTGGTTTTAAAATAAAGAACAATAAAAAACTAGCGCAACAATAAGGTAGATAACAAACAATAATTAGAGTTTCAACTTCTTCCGAATATGCTTCGCTCTTGCATGAAAAGCCGCTGTGTTTTTATCCCATTGATCATCAATTGCAATTTTTAACTCCTGCTTTAATTCCGGATATTCTTCTGAAATATTGGCAAGTACCTGCATGGCTTGTGTCTTTACTACCACTGTTTCCGAAGGTGATAGGAGCAAACGAAAACAAACGTCCACGGCCTTACCTTGAATTTTTTCAGGAATCTGATGACTTGCCAGTACATTGATCATGTTTCTTTTTACACCGTCTACCTGAAAGCGTTCAATAGTGTCTACAAATTTTGATAGGTACGTTCTCAATAGCTCGGGATGCTGCTCATTTACGGCAGACAGCAGCCAGGAAGCTCGGTGTGGGATAGGAGCTTTTGCTTTATAAATCAGCTCAATGATTTTTTTAAATTCTGCCGGATTATTTCCAATTGCTTTAGCAATCAGGTTTGTATTGGGTCGGGAATGTTCCTGCAATAGCTGTTCAACGTAATCCATAGAAATGATGACTATTAACTAATAAAATCAAATAGCCGTTAAAATGAACTAACGGCTATTTGAAGAATGTGATTGACATTTTATTGTATTTCCGGAAGTGTATAAGCTCTTCCGGCATTTTCTTTTTTCAAGTAATCCATCAAAGGAGCAAAATAATCAAGCATAGCTTTAGCACTTAATTCACTACCTGTTTTTTCTTTCAATACTTCTCTCCAATCTCTGCTGGACCCGTATTTCATAATCTCACCGATAAATTTACCAACTTCTTTATTGCCATAGTAGTTTGTTGCGTGCGGATCCTGGTGCAAAATTTCTTTTGCAATGTGATCATGTACCTGAAACAATAAGATAAATGACAAAGCATAATCATAATATTGTGCTGCATCATCATTGATGTGTGTTTTGGTTGCAGCATCGCAATATTCTTCTCCACGTGAAGTAGGAGGGGCTATACCTTGATATTGCGCTGCGAGTTCCCACCAGCGTTTGTTAAATTCATTCGCAGGTAAATTTTTTGCATATAAGTCGTGCTCAAACAAACTCATCGTACCTGTACTAAAAGGAATAAATACAACATAATTCAACGCCTCTTTCAACAGCGTTTTCATCTCGTCGGTTTTTGTTCCTTTCGGTATTAGATTTAAATTTTCCAAAAATGGTTTCTGCATGGCAGCCATACCCATCATACTTCCTAATGCTTCATGATATGCACGATTTGCTCCTTCACGGAATAAAACAGGTACTTCCGGATTGCTGTAAGAAATATAGTAATAAATATGTCCCAGTTCATGGTTTGCTGTTTCGAACCATTCGCTTGTTGGCGTAATACTCATCAAGGATCTTACATCTGTATCTAAATCCATGTGCCATGCCGATGCATGATTGTTTTTCTTGTGCTTCGCATCTTTTGGTAATGCATACAAATCTGATTTTTCCCAGAATACTTTTGGCAATTCAGGAAAACCTAAACTCACATAAAAAGCCTCACCTTGCTTGACAATCCAATCTGGATTTTTTGCTTTAATAGCACTATCTAAATTAATACCTTTTACTTCAACTAGACTTGACCAATCTTGTCCCCAACGGTTTGGCAGCCAATGCGCCGGAATAAGTGCAGGTACATCTTTTACATTGTATTTTTTTGCAAATTCATAACGTGCGTAGGTGTGCAATTCACGATACAAGGGATATAATTCTTTGTTGAATTTTTTTAGCATATCCGTCATTTCCTGAGTGGTCATACCATAATCTGCAACTTGATATTCAAAATAATCTTTATATCCTAAGCCCTGAACAGTTTTGTTTCTAAGATCGCGTAACTCAACCAAGCCTTCTTTCAATCCTTTACCAACTTCTTTACTTGCTTCCCATGTTTTTTGGCGGGCTGCCAGGTTTTTCTCGGAGGTCATTCTGTCTTCAATATCATTTGTGGAAACTGGTTTTCCATCAATTGTATACTCAAAACCAAATAATTTTTGTGTTTGTTTTGTTTCTGCTTCAATGCGTTGTTTTACAATATCTTTTACAGATTGAGGGTTGTTTGCAGCTTTGTATAAAATACATTTCAATTGCTTAACCTGAGCAGGAGTAAGTTTGTCTTTTAACTCTAAGTAACGTTGAACGATTGAAATGTTTTCTTCGCTACCTGTGAAATCTGCCATTTCTTGTGCTGTTTTATTTGCAGCAATAATATTTGTTGAATCACCTTTTACAATATGTATAAGTGATTGCCATTGTGCCTCATTTGCTTTTGCTGATAAATCTTTATACGCTGTGGCATATTGATCGATGTATGCCTGAACACTATCTTGCAGCAGTTTCGTTGATTCGTCCGTTTTTGTGTTGTTCGTACATGCTGAATAGAAAAGTACAGCGCTTGATAAAAAGATTAAATGTTTTTTCATTTTTTTTATTTTAGTGACGTAAAGATATAAAAAGCGGTCAATAACCGACAACGTATTGTGATGAACGGCAATTAATTCTGTGTTGAATTTATCAACAATATGTTAGCTTAAAATGGGGGGATGTTTAAATTATGGTTGGTTAAAGAGAGCAGGTTTTCAATTCGTTATCTTGTCATTGCATCAGTAAATCATTAACTCTGAATTTAATTTTAGGACAATTTATTTTTCAAACATATTTAATTCGATCATTTCACAAAGGATGTGTCCCAATAAAATATGAACTTCCTGGATGCGTGGTGTATCCTGTGAAGGCACATTTAACAGGTAGCTACAATAATCTTTCATTTTTCCACCACTTGCGCCAGTCATGCCAACGGTAATCATTCCCAGGCGATTCGCTTCTTCTAAAGCAAGAATTATATTTTTTGAGTTGC
>DAORKB010000296.1:0-3465 GCA_035439365.1 Bacteroidia bacterium | reverse complement strand
TTTTAAACTCTCAATCAATTGAAGCAGGTCGCTCTTCGTGTTTGCTTCCTTTGCATTTTTATCTTTTCTCCATCTTGCAATTCGTGGAAATCTTAAAGCGATTCCCGATTTGTGCCGGGGTGAGGGTTGAATTCCCTCAAAGGCAATTTCAAAAACGAGTGTTGCTGTTACACTTCTCACTGGCCCGAATTTATCGATTGTGTTTTTTTTAATCCAATTATCCACTTCTAAAATTTCTTTATCTGTTAATCCTGAATAGGCTTTGGTAAAGGGAACCAACTCTTCCCCATCCCAGATTGCAAATGTATAATCCGTATACAAATTAGCTCTTCTTCCAGAACCGCGCTGCGCATATATCAATACACCATCAACCGTAAGTGCATCCACTTTCCATTTCCACCAGTTTCCTCTTCTTCTACCGCTTTCATAAACACTTTCCTTTTTTTTAAGCATTAGGCCCTCGCATAAAAAATCGCGTGAACGGCTTCGTTCGTTTTTTACTTCTTCCCAACTTGAGCAATTCAATACAGGAGAAATAAGCAAAGGTGCATTCGCTGTTTTTTGAATGTGTTCAATCAATCTTTCTAATTCTTCTCTTCTGGTTTTCAAGGGTTGAGCACGCATATCATTTCCATTTAGTTCCAACAAATCATAACACATCATTATCAGTGGTGCTTCTTGTAAATTTTTTTTGCTTACATTTTTTCTTCCAATACGCGTTTGCATAATATGAAACGGTAAGGGCAAATTATTTTTCACAGGTAAAATCTCGCCATCTAAAACAGTTCCCTGCGGAAGCAGACGAACAAGATCTGCAAATTCAGGAAACTTTTCCGTAATTAAATCTTCTCCTCTGCTCCATACAAATAGTTGGTTATCGCGCACGATGATTTGACCGCGTATGCCATCAAACTTCCGCTCTATTTGCCATTCATCTATATTTCCAAGTGTTTCCAGCTCTTGATCCAATTGATATGCTAAATAAAAAGGATACGGTTTTGAATGATCATCATTGGGATTATCTGAAAACAACAATGTTTTTAATGTTGTTGTATCGGGGTTCCAATTACCTGACAAACGATGTGAAACAATATTTTCCTCCAATTGAAAGTGCTTCGCCAATGCTTTTACAACCAATTGTTGCGATACACCGATCCGAAAACTTCCTGTAATCAATTTATTAAAAATAAAGCGTTCTGGTGTTGAAAGCTGTTGCCAGTTTGACTGAATAAATTTTTTCTTTTCCTCATCGTTTACACCTTCCATTGATTTTAATAACTGAATGGTTTCACTCAACAAAATAGATGATTGAGTAGTTGGAGGCGGTAATAAAAGTGTAATTGTTTCGGATAAATCTCCAACTACACCATAAGATTCTAAAAAGAGCCATTCAGGAATCTGGGCTATTTCCATGCACCACAATTTCAATTCACTTGATTTGATGGTACGCTTTGGTCTTCTTCCGGTTAACATCGCCACACACCAAATAGCATCCTTCTCATCAGCAATAGAAAAATAGTGAGCCAACGCATTTATTTTTGCATTTGTTTTTGTTGTTTCATCAATTGCTGTGTATAGTTCCGAAAATGCCTTCATGAAATGTTTTTATAATTACCACTCTTACTCCTCAACACGTTCTTGTTCTGTTTCTGGTGTGCTTTCTTCTATACTTTCCCCTTCATATAAGGTATCAACTTCTACGGCATTCAATTTATATTCTTCCCGTAACCATTTTGCATAGATCGCCACCCACACTTCTCCTTTGTATTCCAATCGTACCTGTGCTGAGCCGATGATGTGGCCAGCAGGATGTAAGCTAATTGTCACCCCATTTATATTCATTTTCTCTCCATAGGCTACTCCTTGTGCTTGTATTTCCTGCCCTAAGCGATACTTCAAAACTGGTATGGATTGCTGATGTGCCAGATAATGTTTACTTCCCCATCGTGCATGGTCAGAGTGAGCATGCGTAATAATGGCTCTGTCAACCGGTTTCCAGGGATCGATATACACCCCAGCCGGTGCACAAAAAATTCCAAAACGATCAAATGTTAGCATAGCCAAAAGATTTTCTAATTTTGTACCACGATTATGAATTACTACATTATTTACAAACCGTATAAGATGATTTCCCAGTTTACTTCTTCTCATAAAAAGAAGTGTTTGGATTTACTGGATTTCAAATTTCCAAAAGATGTATATCCTGTTGGCAGACTAGATGAAAACAGCGAAGGTCTTTTAATTTTAACGAACGACAAAAGTTTAAATCATAAATTATTAAAACCTGAATTCGAACACAAACGCATCTACCTGGTGCAATTGCAAGGAATCATCACAACAGAGGCATTGAAACAAATAGAAACAGGAATTACAATTGCGCTCGACTCGGGTCCATACTTGACAAAACCTTGCAAAGCAAAACAGGTAAAGAAACCGGAGAATTTGCCACCACGTGGACATCCAATAAGTGATCGCTTACCAACTTCCTGGATAGAGCTTACATTAACCGAAGGAAAATTTCATCAGGTACGAAAAATGACGGCAGGTGCCGGGTTCCCCTGTTTACGATTAATTCGTATTGCTATTGAGGAAGTGAGACTGGAGCAAATGCAGCCAGGAGAGGTGCGTGAACTAAAAAAAGATTCACTTTATAAAAAGTTGAACATTGTATTGTAGTGATAATTGCATAACACTTAAAATCCTATGTGTCCCTATGTGGTTTAATTTTAAATAACCACATAGGGACACATAGGAGAAATCGCCCTGCTGTTAACGAATGAGCGTAACTTTTCCTTTGTAAGAATGGTTCTTCTTATTCGTAGTCTTCACTTTTATGGAATATACATAAACACCCATTGGTTCCAGTTTACTAGTTGAGCCTTTATAGCCACCATTCCAGGGCAAATTGATATCACTTGTTTGATACACAACCTCACCCCATCTGTCGTATATCGTCATTTCATAATCCATAATAAAACTACCTCTTGCATTGAAGGTATCGTTCACATCATCTGCATTTGGTGTAAATGAATTGGGTATATACAAAACGTAATCCGGTTCAATCACAACTGTTCTGTAAGTGGTATCTGTACAACCATAATTGTTTAAAGCTACCAATGAAACAACGTATGAACCTGTATCTACAAACGAGAATGGTGCAGGGCTGCAGGAATCGGATGTACCTAAATTATCAAAGGCCCATTTACAAGAATCGCTACCAACAGAATAATTGGTAAATGAAATAACAGGGTTTGTTACCAGCGCAGAAGGCGGATCAAGTGTAAATGCAGCTTTCGGTCTCGGTAAAACAGTAATGTAAGCTGTTTTTGTTTCGGTTACTTTACATGCACTATCAGAAGTGGCCGTTAGCTTTATTGTAAACTTAACAGGTGCTGTATTCGAAGTATTTTTAAATTCATGTGGAGGCGGATCTTTTAAATCACTTTTTGAATTGATGCTTCCAAA
>DAORKB010000295.1:0-3488 GCA_035439365.1 Bacteroidia bacterium | reverse complement strand
CAGTTCTATTCTAGGCCTAAAGCCGGATTTGTTTGATAAATGGAACGTTCACATACATGTGCCTGAAGGAGCAACTCCAAAGGATGGACCTTCTGCCGGTGTAACCATGTTAACGGCCATCGCATCTGCATTTACACAACGAAAAGTGAAAAAGCATCTGGCAATGACCGGAGAAATAACCTTACGCGGAAGGGTATTAGCTGTTGGTGGAATCAAAGAAAAAATATTGGCTGCTAAACGTGCTGGAATCAAAGAGATTATCCTTTCGATTGATAATAAAAAGGATGTTTTGGAAATTAAAAAAGAATACATCAAAGATTTGAAGTTTTACTATGTCGAGCAAATGATAGATGTCGTTAAATTGGCACTGCTTAAAGAAAAAGTGTCTAATCCGCTTGATCTAAACATTAAGATAGAGGATAAGACAAAGACCTTAAGTTAAGTAATTCCTACCGTTCGTTAAAAATGCTTCATGAAAATGAAGCATTTTTTTTATTATTGAAACGTAAGAATAAGGTAAACAATAAAACGTTTTCTTAAATCAAAATCAGATTATGTCCAAATCACAGAAAACAAAAGATAATAGTAAAACACAATTACTTCCGGTTCATTCGTTGGAAAAAGTGAATCACCCTGTGCTTATTAATGCAATACAGCATAAGTCTAAGTATGATAGGTTCACCTCATGAAAAGAGGACCTCATGCAAATGGCAAAATGATCCAGTTCCATGAGTCATCCATCATCTCTATGAATTTAAGAAATCTGTTGTATCAGTTTTTCTTCAATGATAGCCCCACTATTATTTTTGAGAACAACCAGGTGAAGACAGAGAAATTTTTGAAAATGATTCATGCATTGAATGAGGTTACACAAAGTAAATCGTTACTATCTACAGAAATTGAACTTCACTATTTACAAGCATTTTTATTGCAATTGCTGGAAGATAAAGAGAAAATAAAAAGCGATAAACCTGCTGAAGACAGAAGGCAATTAACCAATTTTCAATACCTGTTGGAACAAAAGTTTTTGCGTGTGCATGCAGTACATGCCTATGCAACGGAGTTAAAAATTACAGAAAAAAAATTAGCCGCTGTTACAAAACAGTTCCTGGGATTAAGTCCATTACAGGTTATTCATAATCGCTTGTTACTAGAGGCAAAACGGTTGTTGCTTTTTGAAGGTAGTTCGCATAAAGAAATTGCCTACCAATTAGGTTTCGACAGTCCCGCCACATTTAGCCAATTTATAAAAACAAGAACAGGTTATAATCCTTCCGATCTTCACCATCATTTGGTAGACATTCATAAGTAAAAAGCGTAAATTCCTATCGACTTTCCATGCAATTGTTCTCACCTTTGCTTTAACAAACAGTTAAACCTGAGCGCATGAAAGCACGATTATTAATCTTATCCGTATTCCTATCCATTACCGCATTCGGACAATGGAAAAAAGTAAACACTGATCACATTGATCGTTGTGTTGCTATTGATTCGAAAATATGTTATGCGATGAGCCTCCATCATCTTTGGAAAACAACCGATGGAGGATTATTGTGGGACACCGTACCTGGTTTTTCAGATTCCGTTAATTTTTTACAAATAGGGTTTTCTTCCGAAAAAGTTGGATACGTCTCTTTTCAGGAAGGTCGTAATGCCGTGCAATTGAGGAAAACGATAGATGGTACTGCTTCTTTTACAACAATTAATTCTCCTCCTTTTTTTTACTATTCTCAGGGTATTCAGCTACTTGATGATAAAATTGGTTTGTTCGAATCAGGAGGTTTTATTCATAAAACCCTGGATGGTGGGCAATCATTTTCGATGTTTAGTTCCGGGCAGCCTCAGCATTTTGGATCCTTTCATTTTTTAAATGAAAAAGAAGGTTTTATGGGTATATCAGATGCATTTCCTAACGGGGTGTACACAAAAGAACGATTGATCCATACAAGTGATGGTGGTGAAAACTGGGATATCGTTTATCAGGATACAACATTCTTTGATACAGTTCCAGGCAGAGAAATAGAGTTATCACGGGGAATTTATAAAATCAATTTTACAGATAAGCTAAATGGTTTTGCAGCATGCGGAAACAGTACTATTCTGAATACGGTTGATGGTGGCCTGCATTGGAATGTTTTAGGCCGTTTACCCGATAAGATTTTGTATTGCAATGATATTGTTTTTGATAAGGGATTAAAAGTCGGATATGTGGTGGCTTACGAAGGAGCACCCTTTGGAGTTCATTCCTATGTTTACAAAACAAAAGACGGTGGAAAAACCTGGAAGCAGGATTTGGATTTGGGGACAGGACCAAGTCAGTCATTTTTCTCTATGATAGTTGATGATGCACTTTATGTTACATCATTTGAGGGATTGTATAAAATAGATGGAATTCTTGACAGTATACCTAAAAATCCAACTAAATTAAATTTCACAATTTATCCAAATCCGGTGAGTAAAAATGGTAATATATTCATTGAACAAGTTGCAAAGGATAGGAACGAATATGCTGTTTCCAGCTTTGAGATTTCCTTGATTGATATCAGTGGAAGAGTGCTTCAGGAGTTTGAGTTAAATCAACACGTTCGATCTATACCATTGGTTAATAGAAGTCCGGGAGTTTATCAGCTGCTGATTAAAGAAACGATTACCGGTAATTACTCCGTTAAAAAATTAGTGATAGTCAACTAGTGTTGCAATTTACTTATAGATAGTGGATTGCTCTTGCATATATAAATAATTTAAAAATCAAAACATGAAAACAATACTACTCCTTAGCTTAAGTGTTATTATTTCCTTTCCTGCTGTAGAAAATTTAATTCACAAGATCCTCAAAGACACCTTTCACGCATTCATCAACATTTTAAAATGATTAAATATAATATCTACAGAAATAATGTTTTTTTAACCCGTTGATTGCTAATTATTTGTGTGTTTTTTTTGAGGGAGTGCTAATTTAAAATACTTTTTCATTTGATATATCGTTTTCCCGTTATTACTTTCGCTTTGCAAAATAATTAGCGCTATCACGCTCCTCCCCAAGCTTTAACCTAATCTAACCACATTTTGTAACGTTAATGGAATTCATGTAAGGATTGTTGTTTTTCATTTATCCAATATTATAAAGCAGTGTGTTATGAATAATTTATTTTACAAAATTAAACGGGTATTCGCGAATCAATTGATTCAAAAACGAATTCCAATCAATCTGTCACATCCCATAATTACCTTCTGTTTTGATGATATTCCTGATTCGGCTATTACAAATGGATCACGTATATTGAATAAGTATGGTTATGCCGGTACTTACTATGTATGTATGAATTTAAGTGCCAATAATGATGCAAGTAAACCTTACTTTAATCATTCATTGCTAAAACAATTGGTTGCAAATGGGGAAGAGATAGCATGTCATACGGCAGATCATATTACACTATATAATATAGGAAGGCAAAAGCTTTTAAGGAATTTAAAAAAAAATCAGCAAC
>DAORKB010000294.1:0-3512 GCA_035439365.1 Bacteroidia bacterium | reverse complement strand
AATCAATTGATGAAAATTGATTTATCTACAAAAACGATCACCCCTTTTGCCGGCACAGGAGCAGCCGGTATGTTGGATGGGGATGCCTTATCTGCAACTTTTAATTCACCAACCGGCGCAGCAATGAGAATAATAAATGGTAAACGGGAAATTTACATTGCCGACACACAAAACAATGCGATCCGGAAAATTACAGAAGATGGTAAAGTGACCACTGTAATGGGCGGAACAGCGGGTTATGCAGAAGGTGTGAACCTCGCAGCACTTTTCGATCATCCGAATAGTTTAGCATTTGACGGTGTGTATAATACCATATTATATGTATTGGATGCAGGGAATAAAATTGTAAGGAAAGTGGTGATTGATTAAAAAAGAATAGTTGATAATTCATTTAAAAATTACTTTTGTCAAAAATTTAAAACATGAAAAAGATAATAGGATCTGTAGTTTTGGTATTTTTTATTTGCTCTGCGATTATGTGCAGAAAAAAGGATAAAGATGATGATTGTCCGGCATGCCCTGCGGTGGAAAGTCTTTCCCCTGTAAGTGCACAGTGCTATGACAAACTAACCATTTTTGGTAGAAACTTTAACATAAAACCGTCTGAGAATATTGTTAAGATTAATGGTGTACAAGTTAGTCCAGATTCAATATTAAGCGGGACCGCATCGCAGTTAGTTGTGAAAGTACCGAAAGGTTGTGGCAGTGGCCCCGTAACAGTTGATGTTGATGCTGAATTAACACATACAGGAGAGCCACCTATATTTAATTATATATTCCGTTATGAATTTGCGGATTATGGGATCCCAGCTGCCAACCCACGATCTTGTGTTGGAGGAATTAGCAGTAATATATCAAACTATAACACTCCAACAGGAATAGTTGTAGATGCATTCAACAACGTTTATTTTTCTGATCAATCTAATCACTGTATATTTAAACTTAGCGGAACAAACAACAGAGACTCTTGTCTATTTGCTGGGAACCCAGGACAAGAAGGGCATGTTGATGCCGCTGGAATGCAAGCTCAGTTCAGGTATCCTGGACAGTTATTTATTAATAGCAGTAACACAATTTATGTTGCAGAAAATAGTACTTCTATTCGTGTGATTTCCCCAAGTGGTACAGTCTCCACCTATACTACGGATACAAATTTAAATTATACAACAGGAATTGCATTTCAGCCTGGCAATGTTGATGTGGCTTATGCAACTGTTTTAGGGGATCATATCATCAGTAAAATTACCAAACAAGGAAGTAAATTGGTAACAACCGTTTTTGCCGGAGGGAAGGGACAAGGAGGTTATATTGATGGGACCGGTACAGCTGCAAGATTCTTAAACCCACAAGCGGTTGTAGTAGATAATACAGGAAATCTTTTTGTTTCGGATGAAAACAACGTAATCCGAAAAATTACGCCTGCTGGTGTTGTTTCAACATTTGCCGGAAGTGGAATCCCTCAATTTGGAGATGGACTTGGGACAAAAGCTTCATTTAATAAGCCTATGGGGATGTTTATTGATAAGAATAATATTATTTATGTTGCTGATCATAATAATAACGCCATACGCAAAATTACACCCGATGGGAATGTAACTACTTTCTTTACGTTTACTGCAACGATGGAGGCACCATCCCCAAGAGGGATAGCTAAGGATAACAATGATATTTTTTATGTTACAGTAACATCCAATGCTGGAAACGGGATTAAGAAACTGAATAAATTCTAATAGAATAAACTAACCACTTACTATTCAATAGAAATTACTAATGAAAAAATTTTACTCCTTACTTTTAATGGTTCTCATTTCGTTTGCTGCACATGCACAAACAACCGATACCATTGTTCCAACATCCTCTAACGACAAACAGCCACCTGCTGCGTTTAGCCAGTTTAGCTTAGGTGCAGGAGTTGGTGGTGGATCATCCACACCAAAAATCACGTTGAACTCGTATCGTTTCTCTGCTTTGATCGGTAAAGGTTATTGGGATTTTTATTTATTCAATTCCGTACCTACACTTGCAACTATTGATGCCGACAGCGAGCGTTACGTAAGAAACGATTTGGTAAAACAATTGGGAGGTTTATTAAACTTATCCGTTTCCAAAGTTGGTTATTTTGCCTATGGTGGTGACCCCTCTGTAAAAGAAATTAAAGGTGCGCAAGTTGATTTTCGTATTGGAGGAAAGGCCATTGATGTTGCCAACAGAAGAAAAGGGACTTCCTTTTTAATCCCAATTGCGCAATCAACAGTAGATTTCCGTTACCTTATTCCCTTAATCAATAATAAGGACAGAAAGAAGAAGGGAGAAACCACAACCAACCTCAGGGAAAATATGATTGGAAATCTTTCCTTTCGCTTTTTAGGATCCATCATGCAGGTGTTGAATCAGAGTGTATATGAAACTTACTACACCAACAGGCGGGGAGTACCGGCCAGTCCAACTATATTTACAGGAACTGTGGAAATGTTTTTCTACATAACCGATCAGATTTATATCAATGCCGGATATTCGTTTACCAACCAACCGTTGATAGAACCCATACCTTTCTTTTCGGTGAGTTATGGAAGGAAGAGTTAAAAAAAAGAGTCTTTGTTTTAAAAATTTATACCAAAAGCCGATGAGTCAAATCACCGGCTTTCGTTTTATGGGCCTATACTGTTACACATAAATCCGTATATTTGTCCCTAAATTAAAAGAGACAATCCGGAGTCGCATGGACAATCTAAAAGAATTTATACAAGAAGAAATAATGAATATTGCCTTTAAAAAGGTACGTTTTGACGAATCGCTTATTCAATCCAAAATATTGGACTCCATTTCTGTTATTGATCTAATTGTAAGCATTGAAGAAAAAACAGGAAAGAAGATCCCTCAACATTTAATCAATGAAGAGAACCTCGATAGCATTGATAAAATAATGACCACCATCAATTCCATTTAAAGCGGAAAATGAAAAAGATAGCATTGCTCTATTTTCTACCTTTTTTGATCGCATTAACTGTTGTTTACTATCTTTCTCAAAACAGATCATTGAATAGCTTCCTTTTTCAGGAAGAAAGCATGATCAAATCTGATCGACACAAGCCTTTTATTGAAAACTTTAGAGATAATTCCTACTATGAAGGTTTCTTTTTAAAACCAGATTCTACTGAAACTATTTTTATTCTGGGATCTTCTGAATTAACAGAAACATCCGATGCACTTCCGTATAATTTCATTTCTAAAAATTTCACTACTCCACTTCGGGGAGTCGGACATGCCGGTAATCAATGCTTTTCCATTTACACTCAACTGCTTGCAAATGAAAAGAAATTGAAAGATGCACGCATCGTTATTATTCTTTCTCCAGGGTGGTTTGAATCCAAGTCATCCAGAGGAACCACTTCGCCTCTATTCCTGGAATTTAATTCAGATAATTTCCTGAACCGGATTTTAACTGCTGAACCACAAAATGATTTTCATCAATATGCATACAAGGGTGTGTCTCACTTTTACAATGAATTTAG
>DAORKB010000293.1:0-3568 GCA_035439365.1 Bacteroidia bacterium | reverse complement strand
CGGTCAAATATCTGGAAGCGATAATCGTGTGCGCCTACAATCGTTGGTTTGTAGACATCATTCAAACCAGGAGATTCGGCTGGTGTAAATGCATTGGGCAACCAAAAAACAAAATCAGGACGAACAACTATCTCTGCGTAAGCTGTATCAAAACAGCCATTGTTATCTGCTATTTGTATAATCTGATAAATGCCCGGCTGTGTGTAGGTGTGTTTGGAAATACAATCTGCTTCAGCGCTACCATCACCCCAAAACATTTTACAGGCAGATGTATTTTTGCTGTAATCTGTTAAGTTGATTGTGGCATAAAACACAGAGGTATCCTTTGGATCCACATCAAAACCTGCTTTTGGTAACGGTTTTACCGAAATTACTGTTGGCAGTTTAAATGTATCTTTGCAACCGTTTGCAGAGGCAATCACAAGGCTTGTATAATAATCTCCTATGCTTTTATACGTATGAAAAGGTGAATGATCATCGGCCCCCGTTTCATCTCCAAAGCTCCATAAATACTGCATCGGAAGCACACCTGTAGATGCATTTAAAAAGTGTACCGGCGTTAACAAACAAGAAACATCGTTCTCTATTGTATAAACTGCTTCTGGTTTTTGAAGAACCGTAAAATAGTCTTTATAGCTCTTCACACAGCCATTATACGTTACAGTAAGTGTAACAGGGAAATTTCCATGGTTTTTATAAATGATTTTTCCGGGGTCTTGTTTATTGACCTTGGCAGGTGTAGCAGAGGATCCAAAATCCCACAAGAACTGGGTTCCGTTTGCGTAATCCCCTACTGCTGTAAATCCTTCATTGAATTCACCCATGCATTTGGCTGGTGGTGTTATAAAAAGCGGATTCAACAGGTTCTGAACCTTAACTGTTCCATAGGTGGTATCGGCACATTTGGTAAACTGGTTAATGACCAGCATTATTTTGTAGGTACCCTCTGCAGGGTAGGTCCAACTAGGGGATGCTAAATTAGAAGTATCTGCTGTTGTTGTAGGATCGCCAAAAACCCAGTGATAGGTATTTGCACCGATGCTATTTTGAGAAAAGTTCATCGTCAGTCCGGCACAAAAAATCTCTTGATTTTGTATGATTGCCTGCGCAGAAATAGGGCATTGAACTACATTAAATTGATAATCCCGTTTATTGGTGTTTAGCAAGATCCCATTTCTGTATTCATTTGCGCACACCCCAACTACAAATCGTCCAATCATGTTAGGTGTACCGGTAATAATTCCTGTATGCGGATCTATTTTAAAATTAGTGGATGCAGAAATGGGATACGCTCCGGAATAAGGAGGATTATATTGTACAAAATCAAATGGTGGATTGCTGGGTACAGTAGGCATAGGGTTTTGGTCATCGGCCCCGGCAAAAGGGGTACAGAATTCATATGCTATGGAATCGCCGTCAGGGTCAGTAGCTGAATTATTAAAAACAAAGGGTGCATCAACACATAATAACAAAGGCGGAAGTTCATTATAACGTGTTGAATTGTTGCAATTTGTATTCATGGGGTCAATAAATGTCTGATAGGTGGATCCTACTGCCCTTGCGTTTATAATGTTGAGAATATCTGAGTTTCTGCAACAGCGTTGATAAGCAACGGTATAACCTCCCGAAATAGGAGGTAAAACAAGCGTATCCACGTAGGTTACTTCATTTACACAAAATTCGGAAGGGATAATGAAGCACTTCGCATATAATGTAGGCGGAACTTTTTTGACATCTAAAAGAGGAAATTTAAGGGCACTTATCAAACCGCCCTGGGAGTTATAAACCCCAACACCGGCCTCTTCATCATAAGTTGTACATGTAGGGCAGCAATCCAGGTATATTTTAAGGGTTATTTTATAGGTATTATTACCCAGACAGTCGTAGTAAATCTCTCCGCCTATGATATGAGTACCAAGGCATTGCAGCGAAAAACAGGAGAAAAAGATTATTGCTAGGTACCTTCTTAACATCATGCTGCTGAGATTAAAGGTGATTAGCTAATTTAATGAATTCCAGGCCAAAAATCCAGTTATTATTGAGATTTAACGTTTTCTTGAAGCCTCTGAACAAGTCATACGTTTTTTGAACAAAAATGATACTCAAATGGGGGTATTTTATGATTTATTTTTAAAGAAATGGGCCTGAGGATCAAATAATAATTCGCAAATTTGCAATCATTAAATAAAAAACATTTGACCATGAGCAGCACTATAAACACGAGCAGCAGTATTACAGAATATATCAATACAAATAAAGAGCGTTTTTTAAATGAACTTTTTGAACTTTTAAGAATTCCCTCTGTAAGTGCAGATCCAAAATATAAAAATGATGTAATCAAAACTGCTGAGGTGATCAAAGAAAAACTGATCGCTGCTGGTGCTGATAAAGTAGAAATATGTCCAACCGCAGGATACCCGATTGTATACGGTGAAAAAATTATTGATCCGAAATTACCAACCGTTTTAATGTACGGACATTATGATGTTCAACCTGCCGACCCGTTGGAACTATGGACATCCGGACCGTTTGAACCCGTTATTAAAGACGGTAAAATATACGCACGTGGCGCTTGTGATGACAAAGGACAAATGTACATGCACATTAAAGCTTTTGAATACATGATGAAAACAAACTCACTTCCATGCAATGTTAAATTCATGATTGAAGGTGAGGAAGAAGTAGGTTCAACAAATCTTGGAATATTTGTAAAAGAAAACAAAGCAAAATTAAAAGCAGATGTTATTTTGATTTCTGATACCGGAATCATTGCAAATGACATCCCTTCTATTACTGTAGGCTTAAGAGGTTTGAGTTATGTAGAAGTTGAGGTTACCGGTCCAAACCGTGATTTACACTCCGGTTTATATGGTGGTGCTGTTGCAAACCCTATTAATATTTTATGTGAGATGATCGCCAAAATGAAGGATGATAAAAACCACATCAACATTCCTGGTTTTTATGATGATGTAGAAGTGGTGAGCACAAATGAACGTGCAGAAATGGCGAAAGCTCCTTTTAGCCTTGATGAATATAAAAAAGCACTTGACCTTTCCGATATTCATGGAGAAGATGGTTTTACAACGAACGAACGCAACTCTATTCGTCCAACTTTAGATGTAAATGGTATTTGGGGTGGCTATACAGGCGAAGGTGCAAAAACAGTAATCGCATCCAAAGCCTATGCAAAAATTTCCATGCGTTTGGTTCCTCATCAAGACAGTCATAAAATAACTGAACTATTCACCAGCTATTTTAAAAGCATTGCTCCAAAATCGGTAAAAGTAAAAGTAACGCCACACCATGGTGGAGAGCCGGTTGTAACACCAAGCACTTCTGTTGCATACAAAGCTGCAAGTATGGCAATGGAAAAAACATTTGGTAAAAAACCGGTACCTGTCCGCAGTGGAGGTAGTATACCAATTGTTGCTATGTTCAAATCCGAACTTGGTTTGGATTCTGTTTTAATGGGATTTGGTCTGGACTCTGATGCGATTCACTCACCAAATGAACATTACGGTGTGTTTAACTACTTAAAGGGAATTGAAACCATTCCGTATTTCTTTCA
>DAORKB010000292.1:0-3570 GCA_035439365.1 Bacteroidia bacterium | reverse complement strand
TTTCCGAATGCTTATCCCTGTGTTTTAAAAAACCTCGAACATATGTCAGGGCAGTATTTAAACAAACCTTATACATCCAGGTAGAAAAACTACTGTCGCCCTTGAAAGTAGCGTATGACTTCCATAGTTGAAGCACCATTTCCTGAACCAGATCTTTTCTTTCGGAAGCATCAGGCATATAAACTTTAGAGATACGATAAATGATACCACGGTGCTGGTTCAATCGCTCTAAAAATTCCTTTTCCATGTTTTCCGCATTGGACTTCAACATTAGTTATTTATTCATTTTCGTGCGAAACTCCTATCTCCTTATGCTCATCTATTTTGATAGTTAGTATCCATAACCTCCATTTTGTTACAAAGAAAAATATTTTTTATTCCTATTGTAACAAAGTTATGTTTTTGCACACTAACGGTTGGCTATCAAAATGAAATTTACTTAAAAAAAACACTATAAATATCAAGCAGATGATCCAGGTTCAACAAGTGATAAAACAATACGTTTTAACTAAAAAACAGCGAAAAGAATTACAGGAAGAGCATACTTCCATTTTTGCTGTAAACAACGTAAGCTTCAATTGCAGTCCAGGAAGAGTTTTCTCCTTATTAGGACCGAATGGGGCTGGGAAAACTACTCTATTAAGAATGATTTCTACCATCCTTCAGCCGGCATCTGGAAATATACTGGTAAATGGTGTGAGTGTCCTGGAAAACCCGCAATTGGTGAGAAAAAAAATTGGTTTCTTAACCGGATCAACGAATTTGTATGAAAGACTAACGCCCAATGAAATTGTACAATACTTTGCTGATTTGCATAAAATGGATAAAGAAAAATTCAGAAAGCGAAAAGCATTGCTTTTTGATCAATTGAGCATACATGAATTTTCAAAAAAACGAATCAGTCAACTTTCTACCGGAATGAAGCAGCGAGTCTCTATTGCAAGAAGCATGATACACGATCCGGGTGTTGTTATTTTTGATGAACCCACATCCGGATTGGATGTGATTACAGCACATAACATTTTGGAGTTAATCAGACAATGCAAGAGGGAAGGAAAGACCATTCTGTTTTCTTCTCATATTATGAGTGAAGTAGATCTGTTGTGTGATGATTTGGCGATCATTCATAAGGGAAAGCTTATTTATAATGACACGTTAGAAAATTTCAGGATCCAATCCGCAAATCAATCGCTAACGGAAGCGTTTATTCAAATTGTAAATAAAAATAATACAGCATCAACTATTTAATCCAAATACAAAATCAAATGAATATTATACTTGCAGTAATAAAAAAAGAATTAAGATATACGCTTAGAGATAAAAGGACTTTAATTTCATCCATTCTATTACCTGCTATACTATTTCCATTGCTATGCTTTGGACTTTTTAAACTTCAAGCGCATTTAATTAATAAAGACAGAAAAAAAGAATTAAAAATAGCCTTCGTTGAAATTCCGGAAACAATGAAAGCTCATTTTAAAGATGATACGTTTAAATCATGCTATAATTTGAATTTAGAAACAGCAAAAAAAGCAGTTTCAACAGACAGTATAGATGCAATAATTGAATTTAGTACCGATTTCACAGCGAATGTAAATCAACTGAAATCAGGCACTTTAACGGTATATTATAAATCAACCAATCGCTCCATCTACAATAGAGTTTTAGAAAAAATAGATGTACTAAAATCTCAGCTTTTGAATACCAGGACAAAACAACTGAATATGTCCACTGAGGTTTTTACGCCAATCGTTATTTCTCAGGTAAATATTGCTTCAAAAAAAGAAGAAATCGGAACCTTGTTTGGCGGATTCTTACCCTACTTTTTTATTCTCTTTTGTTTTTTTGGTTGCATGTATCCGGCGTTAGATCTGATAACCGGAGAAAAAGAAAATGGAACAATGGAAACGCTTTTAACTGTTCCGGCTTCTCGTTTCGAAATTCTATTCGGCAAAATGATAAGTATTTCGCTGATCGGATTATCAGCAGCATTAATCACTATATTGGGTTGCGGAGCAGGTTTGAAATTTTTACCCAATATCCCTGAAGATTTTTTAAATGCCGTAAGTGATATATTAAGTGTTAAATTTATACTTATGCTTTTTGCGATGCTATTACCAATTAGTGTGTTTTTTTCGGGTTTGCTTTCTGCAGTTGTAGTGCATGCAAAAAGCTTTAAAGAAGCGCAAAGCTATATGACACCAATGAGTTTTCTGGTAATTATTCCAGTTTCAATTGCAGCAGCACCTGGGGTAGAATTGAACTGGCAGACAGTTTGGGTTCCTGTATTAAATATTGCTTTGGCTACCAAAGAAATAATTTCCGGAACCATTTTACCTGCGCAATATATAGCAATTGTATTGTCTTTAACGGTTTTGGGTTTATTGGCGATCTATATAGGTTTCAAACAGTTTTCTAAAGAAAGTTGCGTACTAAAATAAAAATGTAAATAAAATGGCTCAGGAAGACAGGCTAAAAAAACAAATAGAAGAGTTGGCAAGAGTGCTTGGAAAAGTGCTGGCTAATTTCCTTAACAGGAATGGAGGTTCTGTTTCAGATCCTATGGAAAGCATCGCACAACAGGTTAAAGGAGAAACAGATCTTGATTTGGAAAAACTGATCTTGGTTCCATCTGAGGAATTAATAAAAACAATTACCTCAGAAACAAACTTAAAAAAGGACCATTTGGAAATAGTAGCTGATATTTTTTTTCAGGCAGGTAAAGTTTACATTTCCCAAGGGAAGGAAGAGAAGGGGAGGGAGTTGTATAGAAAATCCATTATCCTTTTACAACACATGACAGAGATTGATAAAACGTACAATAAGGTTAGAGAAGATAAAATTATGGAGATAAAAATGCTTTTGTAGAATATCAGATGCAAACACGCTCCTATCTATATATATTCTATCTGACGCCATAAATTATCCATTAAAGATTAAAAATTAAACCCAAAATGAAATCCCGGTTCTCCGAAGATGAATTTCGACCATTTATCATCTAACTGTTTAAAACCATCAGGCAGTTTTGTGTGATATGCACGGTGGGTAATTGCAATTGATGGTTGGATAAAAAATAGATCTTTAAAAAGTTTGATGTGATAACCAACGCGGTAAGTATTGAAAATTTGAAAACCCGTATCAATTTTTTTGCCTTTGTCGTTCACAAAATGTTGCAACGTAGGCATTACATTAAGTTCGGCATACAAACCTTTCAGCAAAAATCGCTGGTAAGCCACTGATAAGCCATACTCACGAATATACCCCGGAAATTTTTCTTCCGGCTTTCCGTATGATTTGTTTAAAAATGGATGAATACCATTCGGCCAGGCATATTTCCAGGTTTTTGGTTCTAATGTAATAACATCTTTTCCTGTAATCCGATAACCAAAATTGAGTTGAGCGAAGTCGGGAGGATTTGTAGTAGATAAATTACCCAATAAAAATATAGTGCTACCAACAAACCACCTTTTATAAGTACTGTCTGTTTTAGCGTATTGAGCTTTGATTTGTAGCGTACTTGCCATCATGAAGGCAAGACCAATGAATAAAATTTTCTTTTGCATATCTTTT
>DAORKB010000291.1:0-3583 GCA_035439365.1 Bacteroidia bacterium | reverse complement strand
AGCGATGGATCCTTTGGATGGTTCATCCAATATTGATGTAAACGTTTCTGTAGGTACAATCTTTTCTATTTACAGAAGAACATCTTTATCAGGACCTGGAACTCCGGAGGATTTCTTTCAACATGGAACAGAACAGGTAGCTGCCGGTTATGTCATTTACGGATCGTCCTGTATGCTTGTGTATACAACAGGCAAAGGGGTTAATGGGTTTACACTGGATCCTTCCATTGGTGAGTTTTGTTTATCTCACCCGAATATGCAAACACCAAAATCAGCAAAAACATACTCTATCAATGAAGGAAATTATGTGCATTTCCCGGATGGTGTAAAAAAATACATTAAGTATTGCCAGGAAGAAGACAAAGTAACGGGCCGTCCGTATTCTTCCCGATACATTGGTTCAGGAGTGGCAGATATTCATCGTAACCTGATTACAGGTGGAATCTATATTTATCCGACAACCTCTAAATCTCCAAAAGGAAAACTACGTTTACTATATGAGTGCAATCCATTGGCTTTTATCGTGGAGCAAGCTGGAGGGAAAGCTACAGATGGATTTAAACGTATCCTGGAATTGGATATGAAAGAACTTCACCAACGTACACCTTTATTTTTGGGTTCTGCGGATATGGTGGATATGGCAAATGAATACATGAAAAAATACTCTGTGATCAGTACGGATAAAGCATAATTATTTAAATCTTCTAAAACTCCTTATTTGACTACTCAAATAAGGAGTTTTTTTTTGTAAATTTGCAACCCTTTGTTCCCGACTGCGCTCGAACTGTCATCGCTCTTCGTTTAAGGCAGGCGCGCTGTGTCAGTTCGAGCGCAGTCGAGAACAGGCGTAAGCATAAGACAATCTCTTTTAAGTTGACCAAAGAAGATATTTTAAAAAAATTTGGAGAAGCCCCCAATAATTTAACCCTCACACAGCAGTTGAAGGAGTCGAACGCGCGCGTACAATTGAAAAGTGTTATCGGATCCTCAAGCGCTTTTATTACGGCTTCGGTTTATCAATATGTTCACAAAACAAATTTGATTATTCTGGCAGATAAGGAAGAAGCGGCTTATTTTTTAAATGATCTGGAAGGGTTGATCGGCGAGGAAAACGTATTGTTTTTTCCTGCGTCCTATCGTATGCCATATGAACATGAGGAGATTGATAATGCAAACATTTTATTACGAGCTGAAGTATTAAATAAAATCAATACCGGGAAAAAACACATTTGTATTGTAAGCTATCCGGAAGCATTGGTTGAAAAAGTAGTTACCAAGACTCACCTTACCAAAAATACATTGTCGATTAAACAAGGGGAAAAAATTTCGATAGAGTTTATTGCTGATGTCTTACTGGAATATGGTTTTGAACGTGTGGATTATGTGGTGGAACCCGGCCAATTCTCTATACGTGGAGGAATCGTTGACATTTTTTCTTTTTCAAATGATCATCCTTATCGCGTTGAGTTTTTAGGAAATGAAGTGGATTCCATCCGTAGTTTTGATAGCATCTCTCAACTTTCTGTAGCCAAACTTACTTTTTGCACCATCATACCAAATGTGCAAACGAAATTGCTGCAGGAAAGCCGACAAACATTTTTTGAATTTATTCCAGAAAACTCTATTATTTGGTTTAAACATTTTCAGTTGACACTGGATCGCATTGATAAAGGATTTAAGCAGGCAGAAACAGCGTACAGTAATTTAAAATCAACCATCGCTCAATTGCCACCAAGCGAATTGTATGTGGATAAAGATGTATTCACCAAGCAGGTGTTACAATTTCCGTTGGTTGAGTTTGGAAATCATTTTTCATTGCAAGCAACAACAACCATAACCTATAATTTTTCGCCTCAGCCAAGTTTTAATAAAAATTTTGGTTTGTTGAATGACAACTTGAAAGGAAATATTCGCAACGGTTTGTCGAATGTTATCTTTGCAGATGCAGCAAAACAGATCGAACGGCTCTATAAAATATTCGAAGATATTTCTCCAAAAAAAGAAGGAGAAGGTGAATTGTTTACACCGATTCTGCTTTCTATTCACGAAGGATTTATTGATAACGAATTAAGAATAGCTTGTTATACGGATCATCAATTATTTGATCGTTACCATCGCTTCCGTTTAAAAAATTCATTCAATAAAAAGAATGAAGCACTTACATTAAAAGAGTTGAAAGGATTGAACCCGGGAGACTACATAACGCATATTGATTATGGTGTAGGACGGTATGGCGGTTTGGAAACCATTGAGGTAAATGGTAAGATGCAGGAAACCATCCGGTTGGTATATAAAGATTATGATATTGTAAATATCAGCATTCATTCCTTGCATCGTATTGCAAAGTACTCGGGTAAGGAAGGTGCCGAACCTAAAATAAATAAACTGGGTACAGGTGCCTGGGCAACATTAAAGCAAAAAACAAAGAAAAAAGTAAAAGAGATTGCTTATGATTTAATTCAATTGTATGCAAAACGAAAAGCATTAAAAGGATTCAAATTTAGCAAGGATAACTATTTACAAAATGAATTAGAGGCTTCCTTTATTTATGAGGATACACCTGATCAGATTAAATCTACAGCAGATGTAAAACGTGATATGGAAAGCGAATGGCCAATGGACAGGCTTATTTGCGGTGATGTAGGTTTTGGTAAAACAGAAGTTGCATTGCGTGCTGCTTTCAAAGCAGTGTGTGATAGCAAGCAAGTAGCGGTATTGGTTCCGACAACAATTTTAGCGTTACAACATTATAAAACATTTAAGGAGCGATTTAAAGATCTGCCTTGTAATGTAGATTATATCAATCGTTATAAATCAGGTAAGGATCAAAAAGAAACGCTGGATAAAGTCACGAAAGGTGAAGTAGATATTTTAATAGGTACACATGGAATTGTGGGTAAAGGTGTTCAGTTTAAAGATTTGGGATTGATCATTATTGATGAAGAACAAAAATTTGGAGTGGCTGTAAAAGATAAATTAAAGACATTTAAATCAAATGTAGATACGTTGACACTTACTGCAACGCCTATTCCTCGTACACTTCAGTTCTCGATGATGGGAGCCCGTGACTTATCCGTAATCAGTACGCCTCCGCCCAACCGGTATCCGGTACAAACCGAGTTGCATACATTTAATGAAGAAATTATACGTGATGCGGTTACATTTGAAGTATCACGTGGTGGTCAGGTTTTTTTTGTACATAACCGGGTACAAAACATTATGGAAATTGCGGGAATGATACAGCGATTATGCCCGGATGTAAAAGTTGCAATCGGACATGGTCAGTTGGAAGGTGATAAACTGGAGCAGGTGATGATGGATTTTGTAGAAGGCGAATATGATGTATTGGTTGCTACTACGATCATAGAAGCGGGGTTGGATATTTCCAATGCCAACACCATCATCATTAATCAGGCACATATGTTTGGGTTGAGTGATTTGCATCAGATGCGTGGACGGGTTGGAAGATCGAATAAAAAAGCATTTTGCTATTTGTTGACAACACCTGTATCGCTGTTAACTCCTGAGGCACGGAAACGTTTAAAAGCAATTGAAGAGTTTTCTGATCTGGGAAGTGGTTTTA
>DAORKB010000290.1:0-3588 GCA_035439365.1 Bacteroidia bacterium | reverse complement strand
TCCAGATTCCACGTGTTGTATTGGTAACTTGTCCGTTTAATTTTATTGTATCACCCGCGCAAATTGTTTGATCTGTACCAGCATTTGCTTTAACTTGTACGGAGGAAGAAATCTCTATGGTGTCGGAAGCAGAACAGACAGTTTGAAAAAAAATATCATCAAGCGCAAAATCGTTACCTGCAGCCACTGTATTTTTATTGACGATGCAAATGTTTGCTGTGGTATTGCTCCCCGAATTCCAAATGCTGTTAAATTGTGTCCATTGGCCAATTGTAAAAGGTGGAGAGAAGACAGAACCCAAGGGCTGACCGTTAATTGAAAACTGCAGTTTAGGTACTTCTTCAGCTTTCGTGGCGAAACAAATGGCAACCCAGGTTGAAAAATTATAGTTCGTATTTGGAGTAACAGGAATGCTTTGGCACCATATACTGGCATTGGCGATGGAGTTCCCATTTACCACCATCATATTGCCGCTGCCTGATGTATGATCACCAAACGCGGGAAAACTGTAATGCAATTTACTTGGATCTGCGTTTACACCATATGTTCCTTCTTTCGTAAGTGGACCATAGGTGCCGGATGCCCCCGAAGTATAACTACTGGAAAAGCCTGTAATACCGGAGCTAAAATCACCATTTTTAATTAAATCGGTACCTAGTTGTGTAATGGTGCAGAAATAAATACCAGGTTGTGTAATCGGAATGTTGTTATCTTTGCTCCCTGTATTCCATAAGTAGGACTGGCTGTTTGGCGGTGCTACCAGGTTGAGACTGATTGGCGGTGAAATACAGGTGTCATTACCAAGGTTAAAAGCACATTGGCTTCTGCAATCCGCAGCAATAAAATAGAAAATAATCAAAAAAAATCTTTTCATCTCAACCCGATATGTCAAAATGCTTAGAAATGACAATGCCTAACACATCATATATTCTTCATTTTGACTTATTTATGAGTATCTAATTTAATCATTTTAAACGGAATTATTAAATTTATTTTACTATTTTTTTTAATTTCGCAGGCCTATATTTTAATGAAAGATTATTGTCATGAAAACCCTTGAAGGTGGATATTCAAATGTATTGACGTATGCAATAGATGCAAACGAAGAAGAGTATTTATATGTAAAAAAGTCGAATATAAGTGGTGCCGGAAATGGGCTGTTTACTGCGATTACTATATATAAAGATGAGGTAATCTGTTTATTTAAAGGCGAACAACTTTCTCATGAAGAATCTTTAAAGAGGATGTTAGCAGGGGAGGATCGTTATTTTATAAACATGGTAGAAGGAGGGGTGATGGATTCTATGCATGTGAATTGTTTTGCAAAGTATGCCAACGATGTGGTTGGGAGCAGGTTTAAAACGAATGCAAAAATATCGTTGGATGAATATGATAATGTATGTTTAGTGGCTACACGTAAAATCTCAAAAGGGGAAGAGATTTTTTGTAGCTATGGAAAACGTTACTGGAAAGGGAAATCTGAAAGGTAGGTTAAAGTTTATTGTTTTTAATTTGAAGCGAAACATTATCGTATTTCTTGCCCATTGGTCCCGCTTTTCTCTTCAAGTTTGCTTTCGTTTCACTACAGCAAAGCTTTCCGCTTCAATCGGGGCTAGAGATCAAGTAAGTAGCAATTAATAACAGAAACGCCAAAGATTACCTTTGGCGTTTTATAATTTTATGGTTTTATCTCACATTTAATAAGACGTTACTAGCTCCACTCTTCGGTTTTTACCTCTTCCACTGGCAGTCTTGTTATCTGCAATTGGTTTTGTTTCACCATATCCTTTCGCGGTTAAGCGTGATTCTAAAATTCCTTTCGTCATCAGGTATTGTTTAACCGACTCAGTTCTTTTCTGAGAAAGCTCCATGTTAAAGTCATCTTTTCCAACATCATCAGTATGTCCTTCGATCGTTAAATTAGCAGCCTCATATCTTTTCAGAATTTCAACAAGTGCGTCTAACTGACCGGATGATACGGGTTTTAACTTAGCACTTCCTGTTTCAAAGTAAATCTTACTTGCAATTTGTGTGATTTTTTTCACATCTTCCTTTGAAATTTCAGGGCAGCCTTTATTGGCGATGGTTCCTTTTACTGCAGGGCAGCGATCATCCGGGTCGGCAACACCGTCGCCATCCGTATCGGTACAACCTTTTAAGCTTGCAATTCCTTTCACATCCGGACAAAGATCATCTTCATTTAAAACGCCGTCTTTATCATTGTCTAATGGGCAACCGTTGCTATCTACTTTGTATTTTTTATCGGTATCCTGGCATTTGTCATCAATATCAACAATACCGTCGCCATCTTTATCAGGACAACCTTTGGAAGCAGCTGGTCCTGCAACATCTGGGCAACGGTCTTCTCTATCAGCAATTCCGTCAGCATCTTTATCCGGACAACCTTTTAGAGCTGCAACACCTGCAGCATCGGCACATTCATCCTGATAATCAGGAACACCATCATTATCACGATCCAATGGGCAGCCGGTTTTATCTACTGTTACACCGGTTGGTGTGTTAGGGCATTTATCCAATCGATCGGCAATACCATCCAGATCCGCGTCTTTTTTCTTACCTAAATTAAATGTTAGTCCTGCGGTATGCATCAGGTAACTATCATTCAATCCATTGATTTCATTGTCTAAATAGTCGGTTCCGGTATACATAAATGTTTCCTGAAGTTGTAATGAAACCACTTTACCCATTTGTATGTTTAGTCCGAATCCTCCTGTTGGTGCGGCATAACTATATATTTCACGGTTAACGGTGTATTTTTTTTCATAATACATAGCACTTCCTCCTGCAAAAATATAGGGCCTTAATGCATATTCAGGAGCGGTTAGGTTAATTCGTAAAGCAAGCGTTGCAGTTGTAAAACTTGCCAGGAAATGACGCTCAGAGCCTGTACGCTCAGGATTTCCGGGATTTAGTTGTTCGATGTTTCCAATTTCTCCTTTATTTCCAAATAAAGTTAAATCCGCATAGCGCCCGAGGTACCTGGATACAGATGCGCCACCAAATGCGTATGCGGCTTGCTTATCAGTATACCAGCTTTGTCCACGATCTCCATTATATTGTGTTAACCCTCCATGGAATCCGATGTTCCACTTTTTATCGGGTGTTTGTGCAGTTATTGTTCCTGCTGCGAGTATGCAGCAACTTACCAGTAATAGCTTTTTCATAAGAATTGTAAAGTTTATTAGATGAATTGGTTTAGTTGCTTTTACTTTATAATAACTATACCATCGCTTTTTTTTACTCGCGCATTGGTTTTTCATGAGGGTCTGTATCCCTTGTAAATAAAGAGATTTAACGTCACGAGGTAACAGGTGAAATTGAATTTCTCTTACAATATACAATTGGTGGGGTATACAGGAGATTTACCCACATGTTGGGGAGTAATTACCTTTAAAACAAAAATAATGGGATGATAATATTGGCTTTACGTAAAATTATTAAACTGTAAATCAGTAGATTCGTTAATTTTCTGAAATATTAGTATGAAAACGCTTGTATTTATAAAAAAACAAAGTACTTTTGCAACCCGCTTTCACAGATAGAGTATCTGAAAAAAGGAAGTTGACC
>DAORKB010000289.1:0-3588 GCA_035439365.1 Bacteroidia bacterium | reverse complement strand
AAGTCAATGGAATTATGAAAATCCTGATGCAGCTATACCAGGGCATTTTGGAATAAATGGCTGGGATGTTACAACAGGTTTTTTACTTTTCACAAAAAAATTTTACGGGGGAGCTGCTTTTCATTATATAGACAAACAGCATTATTATGCAAAGTCGTATGCCAAATTACTCACGAAAATTGACGTACACAGTGGGGCAAATTTTACTACCGGGAATTTTGCAATTTCTCCTAATGTTTTGTTTTCTTCACAAGGAGATTATCGCTTTCTTCAACTGGATTTAAAAGCAAAATTCAAAATCCTTACCTGGGGAGGTGGCATTGCCACTAATTATTTATTTACTGAGATTGGGCTTCAGAATCGTTTATTCAAATTGTGCTATACATATGCTAAGCCTTTTGTTATCACAGATTCAAATCCTGATTTTATTGCGACACATGAACTTCACTTTAACTGGTTCTTCAAACATAAAAATAAAAAACAGTTATCGTTACGAATGATATAGTTCGCGATCCCGCTGCTCCATCGCTAAAAGTTACGGCGGCGTGCGCTCGAACGGATGCAGCCCACAGTCTACGAATAAGTAACTTTCCCTACAGATTATCGATTGCAAATACCTTTAAATAAACAATAGGTACAGTTTTCCAATTCGGCAGTTTGTTGAAAAGGAATTTCTGGGTTAAAAATATCTGCTAAAATTTGTTTGACTTGTACTTCAAATTCGCTTAACGTCTCACTATTCAGAACATCCACATTATTCACCTTTACTGTTTTCAATCCTTCGCTCAGTGAACGAAAAGAAATAATACCAGATAACAAATTATCTGTCATTGCCGGGTTCATTTTTTGATACATGAGTGCATACATCAATAGCTGAAAACTTTTGGCAAGCTTTGCATCCGTTCTGATGTCATCCCACTCCTCCAATTTTAACTCTCTGTTTTCTGCAAGCCCCGTTTTATAATCAATAATTCGCGTCACACTTCCAACATGATCAATGCGATCGGCTTTTCCTTTGATTTTAACGGGAGCACCATTAACACTTAACTCTGCAAGTAGCTCTTCTTCCAGCGCCATAATCATTTGAGGAATACCTTTTTTTTCAGACTCTTTTAAACGTTGCGATTCGAGCCGTAAAAAATTAGTGATAAACTTCAATGCTACTTTTAATGTCAACAGATTCTTGCCGTAGCTCATTTCTGATTTGCTGTATTTTTTCTCAAACACAGCCATCATTACATTTTCAGCATTTTTTTGCATCTCTGCTATCAGTGCCTCTGTTAGTTTTTTTCCAATGGCAGGTTTATACAATATCTCCAATACTTCGTGAATACTATTACCCAGGGTATCTGCGCCTATGCTCTCTTCTATTTCATCAGCAGCTTTTAAGCCGGCCACTACATGAAAATAAAATTCCAATGAGCAATTCCTGTACTTATTTAATGCGGATGGAGAGAACCCATAAGCTGCTTTCTGATTCAGTATATCAAGTATCTTTGGTGTTTTTTGAATGGCAATATGTTCGTCCGTTACCGGGATAACCGGCACATTCAACAGCTTTTCGTTAATGATTACATGAGGATTTACTTTAGGGAGCTCGTAAAGCAGTTGTGTTAGAAACCTGCTTTTTTCTCCGTTACCCAATTCATCATTCTCCGTATTGTAAATTAAATAGATGGTTGTGGCTCTTTGCAACAAGCGGTAAAAATGGTAAGAGAAAATTGCATCCTTATCCATATAGGTTGGTAACCCAAAAAAACGTTTTAACTCAAACGGGATAAATGAATTTACTGTTTTTCCAGACGGAAGGATATCCTCATTACAGGATAATAAAATCACATTCTCAAAATCAAGGGTACGTGTTTCCAGCATTCCCATTACCTGCAGGCCCATCAAAGGTTCTCCATAAAAAGGCAATGTTGAACTTCTTACCAATTGGTTTAATATTCCACGAAGTGTTAATACATCCTGAATGGAATGGTATGAAGCCATAAGTGTTTGAATACGTTTAATAATTTTTGTAAACGCAAACAAATATTCAAGCTCCAGATTTACTTTGGTATCTGACTCCAGATTGTCAATAATGCCTTGTTTCAGGGCATCAATCAAGTAATGAATACATGCTAAAGCATCTTCCGGTGTTTTCCAAAAGTCAAAAATGGGTTGAAGATGCTCCCACTCTGCTTGAAATTTAAACTCTGAAAAAATAGAAGATAATAAGGATTGAGAAGCAAATACAATGTTTCTTTCTTGTATGGCGTGTATCGCTTTTTTAATTGATTTTTTATTTGTTGATGATAATGCAATTGCAGTGTACGGGTGATGTAAAATTTTTATAACATCACTGTGGTAATAGCTGTATGGGATTTTGCCTTTACTCAATTTCAATGCATTTTCATGCATTGAAAAAATAAGATCAAAATAACCTGATACGGGTGTATTTCTAAGAGGATACCCCATCGTAACGTTAATATCTCTCAGATTTTCCGGTAAAGAATGTAGTACAGGGAACAACAAATTTTCATCTGCTAATACCAACGCGGTTGTTTGCAATCCTGGATGAAGTTGTTGCAATTCATCTATCAGATTTCCTGCAACTTTTGCCTGTGCTATATTTTTGGCTGCCCCAATAACGGTAATTGTTTTCTTTTCATTCGACAGCAATGTTTCTTCAATGGAAATATTGTTCGCTTTGATGTTCTTAAATCGGCCGGAATCATTGTATCTGCGTATAAAACGGCCTGCTTCCTGATTTGGATTATTTAAATAATAGGTATCTGTATCCCAAACTATTTCTGCCAGGTCGGCATTTACCAGTGTTTCAATAATTTTTTCCTCCGCTTTATTCAGCGCATTAAACCCGGCAAAAATTATTTTCTTCCAGGAATGTTTCTTTACACATTGCTCTGCTTTACCCGCAACAATGCGATAAGCCATTCCTTGATACGCCTGATTCTTATCCAATAAACGCTTTGTAAAATTGGAATAATAGTGCCCGATTAACTTCCAGAATTCAAGATATTGCTTTTGAAAATCGGTAAGCTCTTCTTCATTATTTAAGCTCCAGGATTCCAACTCTTTAATATTTTGTAAGTTTCCAAAGAGTTGTTTTGCATCAATCAGGTAACGGTCAATTTCGTTGAAATCACTTAGTAAAATTTGTCCCCATTTGCTAAAGTCATTGAACGTTTCGGATTGCTGTGGATTTACTTCTTTTATGGTTTCATACAATTCAAATAGCTGTGTGGTGGTATCCGCCATTTCTAACTCCGCCAGCAACGCAATAAAATCTTCTGTGGCGTATATTTCGGGAGACCAGAACACCTTTTTCAAGCGTTTTGAAAAATGTGTTTTTAGGAAAAGTCCGGCTCTACGGTTGGGCAATACAATACAAAGTTCACTGATGCCTTCTCCATATTTTTCGAATAAATAATCTACTGTCTTTTCCAGAAAGGATTGCATGGTAACGAAGATACAAAAAAATCAGAGCAAGAGATAGGAATAGGTTTATTTCTATATATGTTTGATCCCTACGGGATCATTCCTAAATTTGCAAAATGAATACAATTGTATATCCTCAATACCGAA
>DAORKB010000288.1:0-3594 GCA_035439365.1 Bacteroidia bacterium | reverse complement strand
GCAACCATACTGTCATAATTTGGCGGGATGGTATAGCCTGCATAAATATGAGAATCCACACGTACACCATGTCCTCCAGGAGTGTGCAATACAGTGATTCTTCCCGGTGATGGGCGGAACCCGTTAAACGGATCCTCTGCATTGATGCGGCATTCAATTGCATGCAATTGAGGGTAATAGTTTTTCCCGGAAATAGGGACACCTGCGGCTACCAATATTTGTTCGCGTATCAAATCATAATCAATCACTTCTTCTGTAATTGGATGCTCTACCTGAATACGTGTATTCATTTCCATAAAATAGAAATTACGGTGCTTGTCAACTAAAAACTCAACGGTACCAACACCTTCATAGTTAACCGCCATTGCAGCTTTTATTGCAGCTTCCCCCATTCGGTCGCGTAGTTCGTCGGTCATAAAAGGAGAAGGTGTTTCTTCCATTAATTTTTGATGACGACGCTGAATGGAACAATCTCTTTCCGATAAATGACAAGCTTTTCCATATTGATCCCCTACAACTTGTATTTCAATATGTCTGGGTTCTTCAATGTATTTTTCCATATACATGGCACCGTTTCCAAATGCTGCTTCCGCTTCTTTACTTGCCGATTCATAGTTGGATACCATGTCTTCTTCTTTCCAGATGATGCGCATTCCTCTACCACCACCACCAGCGGTTGCTTTAATAATAACGGGATATCCTACTTTTGGCGCCAGTTCCAATGCTTGTTGAGCACTTTCCAATAACCCATCAGAACCCGGAACGCAAGGTACGCCTGCAGCAATCATGGTGGCTTTTGCCGAAGATTTGTCTCCCATGGAGTTTATCATTTCCGGTGTAGCACCAATAAACTTGATGTTATGCTCCTGACAGATTTTTGAAAATTTTGCATTTTCCGACAAAAACCCATAACCTGGATGTATCGCATCTGCATTGGTAATTTCGGCTGCAGAAATAATGCTCGGAATATTTAAATAGGAATCTTTACTGGGTGGAGGTCCAATACACACGGCTTCATCAGCAAACTTAACATGTAATGAATCTTTGTCAGCAGTTGAATAAACAGCTACCGTTTTTATTCCCATTTCTTTACAGGTACGGATAACACGTAATGCGATTTCACCCCTGTTAGCTATAAGTACTTTTTTGAACATGTTGTTATTTCAACCAGTGCTCAAGCAACCAACCGTTGCTTTACGCTGGAAATTATGTGAATACTGCGTGGGCCGTAGCTTTCTAGTTTACGCTAAAGCTTCAACTAGCAAAGAGCGAAGGCCTACTATATTTAATCTTGCTTGTTTTTCAACTTACGCAAATGCTTCGGTTGACAAAGAGCGAAGGTTTACTGCGTAGGTCGTAGCTTGGCAAAGACTTACTGCGTAGGTCGTAGCCTTGGCGAAGACTTACTGCGTAGGTCGTAGCCTTGGCGAAGACCTATGAAGGATCAATCAAAAACAAAGGTTGATCATACTCTACAGGAGTAGCATCATTTACCAATATTTTAACGATTTTTCCTTTTACATCCGATTCAATTTCATTGAATAATTTCATTGCTTCAATGATGCAAACTGTTTTTCCTGGTTCAATATCATCACCTACACCAACAAATGCAGGTTTGTCTGGCGCTGAAGAACGATAGAATGTTCCAATCATTGGCGATTTAACAGTAATATATTTTGATTCATCATCAGCTGCTTTTGCAGGTTTTGCGTCTACCGGTTTAGCATCCTGTGCAGCAACTTGTGGTTGCGGTGCAGCATTTGGGGCACTAGGCTGATAAACCGCTGGAGCTGCTGTTCCCTGAACAAGTACTTGCTCTTTTTTGCCAGAAGGTGTTTTAATAACAATTTTTACATCCTTGGTTTCCAGCTCTACCTCGCTTACACCAGATTTTGCTACAAACTTTATAAGATCTTGAATTTCGTTCAGTTTCATTTAGTGTTCAATTAGTAATATTAATACGTTGATAACCTATGTCTCTTTCGAGCAATAAAATAATTCAGATTTCTTTTTTTTAACGTGGGGATGTTTTGTAAAAGTAAAACAGAAACTTGCTATTTCTTCAAAAATTTATTAACTATTATAAGCCCATTTCAGGTACATGGATCCCCATGTGAAACCCGCGCCAAATGTGGAGATGATAATCGAATCTCCTTTTTTTAATTGTTTTTCATAATCCCATAAACACAAAGGAATAGTACCAGCGGTTGTATTTCCGTACCGGTGGATATTGATCATCACTTGTTCAGCCGGAAGATCCATCCGTTCACGGGTTGCTTCAATAATTCGTTTATTTGCCTGATGAGGAACCAGCCAGGCAATATCTTTTGCCTTTAATTGATTACGTTCCATGATTTCAACGGTCACATCAGCCATTCCTTCTACGGCACGTTTAAAAACAGCTTGCCCTTCCTGATAAACATAATGTTCACGTGCATCAACCGTAGCATGCGTGGGTGGCTTTACAGATCCACCTGCTTTTTGGTGCAAATATACGCGACCTGAGCCATCGGTTTTCAAAACGGAGTCGATTACACCAAAACCGGTTGTATCTGCTTCCAATAATACAGCTCCTGCTCCATCTCCAAAAATAATACACGTACTGCGATCCGAGTAATCCAAAATTGCCGACATTTTATCGCCACCAACCACAATCACTTTTTTATGTTTCCCGGTTTCAATAAACTGCGCACCTGTTGTAAGTGCATAAATAAATCCCGAGCAAGCGCCAGCTAAATCAAAACCCCAGGCATTCTTTGCTCCTACCTTATCACAAACAATATTTGCGGTTGAAGGAAACACATAATCTGGGGTAACAGTAGCAACAATAATTAAATCAATTTCCATTGCACTTATTTTACGTTTGCTCAACAATTCTTCTATTGCTTTTGCGCACATGTCACTCGTGCCTAATCCTTCTCCTTTTAATATTCTTCGTTCTTTAATTCCGGTTCGTGTTTCTATCCATTCGCTTGTGGTATCAACCATCTTTTCCAATTCCTGATTTGTCAACACATAATCCGGAACGTGTCCTCCAATAGCGGTAATAGCAGCATTAATTCCTTTCATTGAAATGCTAATTTAATTTTATCCGATAAATTTGCTTCTATAATATCTTTGGTAAGTAGCAGCATATTCTTTACTGCTTTGCTGTTGGATATACCATGCCCGATCATTACCGTGGAATTGATTCCCAGAACAGGGGTTCCGCCGTAATTTTCATAATTAAAACGATCGAAATAAGCATCTTTAATACCTTTCTTTCTTATCAGTGTATAAAATGCTTCTGCCGATTTTAATACAATATTTCCTGTAAACCCATCACAAACGATCACATCTGCTGCATCATTAAAGAGATCTCGCCCCTCAACATTTCCAACAAAATTAAAATCTTTGGTGTCTTTCATCAAGACATGAGCCGCTTGCGATACCAGATTCCCCTTTTCAGGTTCTTCTCCAATATTCAACAATGCAACTTTAGGAGTTGAAATTCCATACACATGTTCTGCGAAAAGAGAACCCAGGACAGCAAATTGATACAACACATCCGGTTTGCAATCGGCATTGGTACCCACATCTAATATAAGTCCTTTG
>DAORKB010000287.1:0-3620 GCA_035439365.1 Bacteroidia bacterium | reverse complement strand
TTCATAATGGTGCCGATGACAATGCATCCGGTACAGCAGGTGTACTTGCACTTGCTAATTATTTTACTCAAAACGCAAAGAATGAAAAATTCAACTTTCTCTTTATTTGTTTTTCGGGAGAAGAGCTTGGGTTAATCGGTTCAAAAAAATATTGCGAAGAACCCACCATCGATTTTTCACATGTCAATTATATGATCAACCTGGATATGATCGGACGATTAAATGATTCCACAAAAAAATTAATGATTTATGGTGTTGGTACCGCGAAAGAATGGGTCCCCTTATTAAATTCCCTGAATGGAAATTTTAATATTAAAAAGGATAGTGCCGGAGTGGGTCCCTCCGATCAAACTTCATTTTACTTGAAAAATATTCCTGTTCTGCATTTCTTCTCCGGACAACATCATGATTATCATAAACCCAGTGATGATTTTAAGAAAATAAATTTTACCGGTGAACAGGAAATACTTGAATACATTATTCACCTGATTGAAAAAACAGAGTCGCTCCCAAAACTTGAATTTCAGCTTACAAAAAATACAAATCCGGAAATTCGTACTTTTAAAGTTACAATGGGCGTCATGCCCGATTACTCGTTTGAAGGCACAGGAATGCGCATAGATGCTGTGACCAGTGGCCGCCCTGCCGATAAAGCGGGTTTACAAGCAGGAGACATTGTATTAAAAATGGAGGACAGATCCATCAACAACTTGAATGATTACATGAAAGCCTTATATGTTTTTGAAAAAGGACAAACCATAAAAGTGACTATTCTAAGAGATAAAAAAGAACTTAAACTCAACGTTACATTTTAATGAAAACACTTATTAAAAATGCATTCATCGTAAATGAAGGAAAAATTACCAAAGGAGATGTATTGATTGAAAACAAAATCATTCAAAAAATCACAACTCCTGGGCAACACATTTCAGCCGATAAAATAATAGATGCAGAAGGAAGCTATTTATTTCCGGGTTGCATCGATGATCAGGTACACTTTCGTGAACCGGGTTTAACACATAAAGCCGAAATATATACAGAAGCTAAATCTGCTGTTGCAGGCGGTATTACCTCCTTCATGGAAATGCCCAACACCGTTCCAAATACATTTACACAAACATTACTGGAAGAAAAATATACACGCGCATCTCAGGTTTCACTTGCCAACTATTCCTTTTATATAGGAGCCTCTAACGATAACATTGATGAAGTTTTAAAAACAAACCCCAATCAAGTGTGTGGTGTAAAAGTATTTATGGGTTCATCAACCGGAAACATGCTGGTGGATAATAAAGAAACATTGGAAGCATTATTTTCAAAATGCAACATGCTCATTGCAACGCATTGCGAAGACGAAGCAACCGTTAGACACAATTCCGAAGTGTACAAAGAAAAATATGGTGACCATGTATCAATTGAGTGCCATCCATTAATTCGAAGCGAAGAAGCGTGTTACAAATCTTCATCATTGGCCGTATCCCTGGCAAAAAAATACAACACGCGTTTGCATATTTTGCACATATCAACTGCTAAAGAGGTTGATTTATTTGACAATTCAAAACCTTTAAAAGAAAAGCGGATTACAGCCGAAGCCTGCATTCACCATTTATGGTTCAGCGATGCGGATTATAAAACAAAAGGTAATCTGATTAAATGGAACCCGGCTATCAAAAAAGCCAGCGATCGCGACGCGATATTAAAAGCTGTGCTTGACAATAAAATTGATGTGATTGCAACAGATCATGCACCGCATACGAAAGACGAAAAGGCGCAAACCTATTTAAAAGCGCCATCTGGCGGACCGTTGGTTCAGCATGCATTGAATGCCATGATTGAACTGTATCATCAAAAAAAAATAACACTCGAACGCATCGCAGAAAAAATGGCGCATGCTGTTGCCGATTGCTTCCAAATTGAAAAAAGAGGATACATTCGTGAAAATTATTTTGCCGATTTAGTATTGGTTGATTTAAATAAAAACTACACCGTAACGAGTGACTCTATTTTATCTAAATGTGGCTGGAGCCCGTTTGAAGGACAAACGTTCCATTCGGTTGTAACACATACCTTTGTCAACGGACATTTGGTATTTGAAAACGGAAAATTTGATGAAAGCAAAAAGGGAGAACGAATGAGCTTTTTAAGATGAAATTAATTTACTATTTAACAAAATTACTTACCAATATTTTTTGTCGGATTTATTACAAATTCGATTATCAGGGTTTGGAGAATTTACCAAATGACAAACCTGTTGTCTTGGCTCCCAATCATGTGAATGCGTTTATGGATCCTGTGCTAATAGGTATGACCATTAAACGTGAGGTTCGTTTTTTTGCGCGTGGTGATGTATTCAAGGGCGCATTTAGCAGATGGATCTTAAATGAACTCAATATTAGTCCGGTATACCGGATGTCTGAAGGATACAGCGATGTAAAAAAGAACGATAAAACGGCTGAAGAATGCAGGCAATTATTGGTGAACGATAAAGCAATCATGATGTTTCCGGAGGGCATCTGCATCCAGGAAAAGCGCTTACGACCATTAAAAAAAGGGCTTTCCCGTATCGTGTTTCAAGCAGCTGCTTCTATTGATTTCAGCAAAGATATTTTAGTGATCCCGGTTGGGATCAATTACTCCAATGCAAAAAAATTCAGAAGCAAAGCCATTCTTGATTTCGGAAAACCAATGTCAATATTGCCTTACAAAGATTCCTTTGCTGCAGATCCCGTAAAAACAATCAATGAGTTTACCAGGGTGCTTGAAGCGAAAATGAAGCCCCACCTGGTGATCATTGAAAATCCGGATAACGATAAACTTGTTGCTGCCATCGAAGAAATATGGATGAAGCAATGGATTGAAGCTAAATCCGGAGATCCGAAAGATTTGATACAGCAAAATCAAGCGAGCCAGGAAATTGCCGAAATGGTCAATAAATTATCCGTATCACACCCGGAACGTATTCAACAGCTCAAATCAAAAACAGAAAAATACAGTCAAAAATTAGATACATTTCAATTACGTGATCACCTGCTGGATCCAAAACGAATTGACAAGATGAATGCATTTAGTTTTGTAAAAGATGTGGCCAGTATTTATTTCGGAATGCCATTCTATGCATTCGGACTCTTGTTTAATTTTCCGCCGTATTACCTCGCCAAACGTTTTAGCGATAAAAAAATCAAGAATGTTGAATTTTATGCATCTGTTTATTCAAACCTCGCCATGCTGATCTGGTTGGTTTATTATGGTATTCAACTATTAATTGTTGGGCTTATTTTCAGAAACTGGCCATTATTAGGTGTATACGCCGTTACAATTCCACTGTTGGGCCTTTTTGCTATTCGCTTTGGAGTATTAATGGCAAAAATAAGAGGTCGCGCACGTTTATTACGGATGGTAAGAAAACAAAGGGATGTGGCCGCAGAATTAATAAACGAGCGGAAGTTGATTATTGAAGCGTTGACAGAAGCAAAAAAAACAGCCGGGTTTTAATTCAGTTCTTCAACCACTCGTTAGATAAATTAACCATTAATAAAATATGCCTGCTTATCCTATAAAATTGGATTAAGGGGAGTTCTAAAAATTAAAATGTTAATAATCAGTGGATTAAAACAAGAAAA
>DAORKB010000286.1:0-3625 GCA_035439365.1 Bacteroidia bacterium | reverse complement strand
GCAGTAAATCCTTCTTTGAAGCCCATTTTTAAAATCGCCTCCAGATCCTCTAACGTATCATGTTCTATTTCGATGGTTACAAAAGTGGAATCACCTTTTTCATTGAATTGAACATACCAGTTTGATTGTGGCATTTGTGCATTTATCTTACCATCGCTATCACAAAAAGCATCACGACCGGAATAACTTTTCATAGGTTTAATGGATATATAATCCGCTTTTGACCAATGTTCTTCACCATTAGGACCTGCCATCGCATAAAGCCAAGTACCGCCTTCTTTAAACTCTTGTTTTTTTGTTTTTGCTTTCCATGGGTTAGGCGCCCACCATTGATCTAACAATTCAGCTTCGGTCCAGGCTGCCCAAACGTTTTTAAGCGGTGCATGGAATTCTCTTTTGACAATAATTTTTTTATCTTCCTTGTCTACGGAAAAATCAAATAACAAACTTGTTCTCATAATTTCTAAGATTTAATTGGTTAGTGTTGACTTATCTCCCCGACCGATCTTTCTTTTATACTTTCTTCGCAATTTTTATGCGAAAAACAGTAGACCTAAAAACAGATGTGCCTATATGGTTGAATAGAAATCAACACATAGGCACATACGTTTTTAAAAATTGGAGAGAAAATTATTTCCGTTCGTACTTACAACACTCTGGCAATTCTTCATACGCTTTGTCATCGCCTTTATACACGTCATTATCATAACCAACAGCCGCAACCTTTTTTTGGATTTGATCCAATGTGATCTTTGATTCATCATAGGTAACAGTCATGTGTTTTGTATCCACGTTCCAGTCGGCTTTCAGAATGCCCTCCACCTTAACAGCAGATTCAATTGTTTCTTTACATTGTTCACAATTTCCCCATACTTTGAATTGTGAAGTAGCCATAGGTGATGCTGCTTTTACCGAGTCGGATGTGCTTTCTGTTTCGGTTGTAGTTGATTTATTTCCACAAGCTGCACTTGCTATTAAAACGGCTACAAAAAATATGAATTGAAAAGATTTTTTCATGATTGTTCATTTTATTCAACGAAATTACTCTTTTTATTCCAGAGATAGATTAACTGAGCAGAATAATACTACCTCAGTGCTAATTATTCAACAGTACGTATATTTGCCGTATGCAAATTTCTATTCTCATTCTTTTTATAATTTGTTATATCGCTATTGCATTTGAACACGCGATTAAAATTAATAAAGCTACAACTGCGGTTTTAACAGGCGTTTTGTGCTGGACAGTAATGGTGATGTTTCACAATCATCAACGCATACAACACACATATTGGATTTAACGATGCCTAAAATGGATGGATATGATATTTTGAAGCAGATAAGATCAGCTTCGCTATTCGATAATCTAAAAATATTTGTGCTTACCTCTGGAACTTATGAGTACGACCGAATTAAGTCCATTGCTTATGGTGGACTTAATGGGCAATAGCGAGATTTTTGAAAATTAACCCGCCTTTTCTTATATTTGTTCTATGAAAGCAATGGTTATTACTCCAAAAAATCCTCGCGAATTTAAATTTCTATCTGATTTATTAAAAAAATTGGATATCCTATCTTCCACAATGACGGAAGAAGAAGTTGAAGATCTTGGCTTATCTAAAATGCTGAAAAAGGTAGATAAAACCAAAAAAGTAAGCAAAGAAAGCATCCTTCGTAAACTGAAGTCCTAAATGAAGGTCGAATTTTTAAATAAATTCTCTAAGGATATTGACCGCATCCACCTTAAATCTGTTAAGAATAATCTCATCAAGCTAATTGAACAGATTGAAGCTGCCGAAAATCTGAATAACATTCCAAATCTTAAAAAGTTAGTAGGACATAAATCCGCTTATCGGGTTCGTATAGCTGATTACAGGGTTGGTTTTTTTTATGAAAATCATAAAGTAGTTTTTGCGAGGGTGGTGCATCGGAAGGATATTTATGATGTGTTTCCGTAATGCGTATGATACCTATTCTTTATTAATTTATTTTAGAATTTGCTTTAACATTTTAACTGCATTATCGTTTTCAGGATTTAATTCCAAAGATTTTTTATAATTTTTTATTGCTAAATTTTTATGTCCTGCTTTCTGGTATGCTTCACCCAAACTATCATACGCATTCCAGCTATTCGGATATAAAGTAATATTTAATTTGAATATTTCAATTGCTTTCTGCATTTCATTTTTACCAATCAATGCATAACCCCATTCATTCAAATCATTTTCAGAGCGGCCACATTTCAATTCATTTTTATGACTTTCATTAACCATCTTCAATGCTAATGCATACCCTTTTTCCAATATTACAGTTTTTTGCTCGGGTGCCATGTAATTTGCATATTGTGTTGCAATCACATTTATTACAAGTGGCTTGTTTTCTATAAAAACAGCGTGACCTACCCCATAAGCTAATAAACTTTTACGATACGGAGACTGTGAAACAAAATTATGGTGACAGCTAAACCATGTTTTATAACTCGAAGAATCCCTATTATCATCCGATAGTTGATTCTCAGCTACAATATCAACAATAGGAATGTGTAATGGCATTGGATTTTTTAAAACAGTATCCAATATATTTGTTAAATCCTTTAGATCATTGCCCTCTTTGGCAAAACGTTCAAGATTTTCCTGATTCTTAAAAATACTTGTCCAAGCGCAGGCATTTGCAGCATCGATTAAAACTACAGCCTTTACCTCATTTGGATGTCGTGATGCAAAGTATGAATTATACATTCCTCCAATAGAATGCGAAACAAGCATTATATTCCTATTTGCAAATCCAAGTTTTTGTAAACCCATCTCCAGCGCTTTAATTTCATTTCCGAAACCGATAGGTGAACTCTGCGAATTTTTTCCAAAACCTATTCTGTCGTATGTGATGATCGCCGCTCCTGTAACGTCTGCAATCTGCTGGGTTATACTTTCCCAAATACTACCATCGTCGCCCGAACCAGATTCAAACAAAATGGGAACACCTTTACCTTTGATAATTGTAAAATGCATTTTCAGTCCTTCATTTATGTTAATTAATGTATCAACGGTTTGAGCCGTCACCCTTACCTGGATAAGTTCAAAAAGAATTATAGTACTAATAATGCAGTTCCTCATGATAATTTGTCATTTATTTTACCTGTACTTTCCAATTTGTTTTTTAATTGCATTTGTAGCAGTCAATCTTTCATAAATTTAGTAAAAAAGTAATGGTTTTATTTTCATTACTATTATTCCGTTATCTTGATTCAAAGGGAAATGATCGTATAACGAAATGATACGATTACATACAAATAACAACGCTTAGCAGCAATTGAATGCGCTAAGCGTTAGTTTTGTGCTGTTACATGCACTCGTGGAACCGGATGGAGCGCTGTCTAACTTTGAGATCGAGGATTTGCACGCTATTATTGAGTTTATAGATATGATGAAACATTAATAATTCCGTTTTATTTACAACTTCTCATATTATTTTTTACTATAGTATATCTTACAGTATGATAAGAAAATCAACCGATGTCGAACCAAAGAAGTAAATTTTGTAATCCGGTACTTCTCGCAGTTATCTAAGGATGCAGCGGAAATAAAAAGCGGGGATTCAAACTTTATATTTGAAATCCCCGCTTTGGTGG
>DAORKB010000285.1:0-3667 GCA_035439365.1 Bacteroidia bacterium | reverse complement strand
GTAAAGATATTGATGTTGTAGCCATTGGAAGTGGTATTGAATTAGCGGAGCGCATTGCAAAAAAACTCGGAGGCAATTATCATGTAAATGTCTATAAAAACTTTGGAACAGCTCAACTGGTTTATGAAGACTATGATATTGAATTTGTAGGTGCCAGAAAAGAATCATATCGCTCTGAAAGCCGCAAACCCATTGTAGAAAACGGCACATTGGAAGATGATCAGAACCGCAGGGATTTTACCATTAATGCACTGGCCATTTCCTTAAGTCCTGACAACTACGGCGAATTACTCGATCCATTTGAAGGATTAAAGGATATGGAAAAAAAAATCATCCGTACCCCACTCGATCCGGATATTACATTTTCTGATGACCCGTTGAGAATGATGCGTGCCATTCGTTTTGCAACGCAACTCAATTATAGCATTGAACCGGCTTCTTTACAAAGCATTGCAAAAAATAAAGAACGGATTAAAATTATTTCGAAAGAACGCATCAGTGATGAATTAAATAAAATAATCAAAGCCCCTACTCCATCCATCGGTTTCAAATTATTGTTTGATACCGGACTGTTGCATTTTATTTTTCCTGAAATGGTTGCATTACATGGAGTTGAAACACGTAATGGAAAATCTCACAAAGATAATTTCTATCACACACTGGAAGTACTTGATAATATTTGTAAAACAACGGATGACTTGTGGTTGAGATGGGCAGCTATCTTGCACGACATTGCCAAACCTCCAACCAAACGCTTTGAACAGGATCATGGCTGGACCTTTCATGGACATGAAGACAAAGGTGCGCGAATGGTCCCACAGATTTTTTCGAACCTGAAACTCCCTTTGAATGAAAAAATGAAGTATGTACAAAAGTTAGTACTGCTGCATTTACGCCCAATTGTACTTGCAAAAAGTGAAGTGACGGATAGCGCCGTAAGACGCTTGCTGTTTGAAGCAGGTGATGATATTGATGATTTGATGAAATTGTGTGAGGCGGATATCACTTCAAAAAACGAATACAAAGTAAAAAAGTATTTAAAGAATTTTGAACTGGTTCGTCACAAACTAAAAGAGATAGAAGAAAAAGATAAAATCCGCAACTGGCAACCACCTATTAGCGGCGAAGATATTATGAAAACATTTAGTATTCCTGCGGGCCGTGAAGTTGGAATCATTAAAAATGCCATACGTGAAGCTATCCTGGATGGAGTCATCAAAAATGATTATCAGGAAGCATTTGTTTTTATGGTGGCTGAAGCCGCCAAACTTGGCATCCAGCCGAAGCTTCAATAATTGTCTTATTTATAATTTAATTAAATCATGTATCCACCAAAGCACCACCAGGATGACAATTTGGATCACCTGATCAAAACAATTCAAAAATTTCCACTGGCAACGCTTATTTCTGCAAATGGTGAAGATTGCCATACCACTCATATTCCCTTCATTTATTCAAAAGATGGATCGAAGTATGGAAAACTTATTGGACACCTGGATAAACACAATCCGCAATGCGCATTTTTAAATAACAGAAAAGTATTTATCATTTTTAGCGGACCCAATACCTATATATCCCCAAACACTTACACGACTGACCAGTTACCAACATGGAACTATATTAAAGTACATATAGAGGGCATCTCGATCATCAACAATGATCCGGATGCTATAAAAACATCCATGGTTGAAATGACCCGCTTTCTGGAAACTTCCGAAAATCCTTTTGTGTTAGATTATAATCATCCCCGAATGAATCAATTGATAAATTACGTTACCGGAATTGAAATAACCATAACCAGGATAGAAGGAAAATTTAAGTTATCACAAGACAAAATACCTGCCGACACAAAAAATGCACGTGAAAAATTAATTGTAGATAGCCAGAAAAGTCTGAGAGATTTTATGGAGTCAATTATATAACCCTTGACAGGTTTAAATAATTAATTTTGGTAATTATATACCAGTTAGACTAACAATTTAAAATTAAAGCGCAAATTTTTTTAAATGCTGATAAAGCGTGTGCAAGGTGGCCGTTCGATCGGAATCTCAAGGTTAAGACAAGCAGAATTCGTCATTCATAGCCCCGATTGAAGCGGAAAGCTTTTCCGAAACGTTAGTGAAGGAAAACTTGAAGCGAAAAGCGGGACCACTGGTACCAAAAAGAGATGAGCTTCCGCTCCAAATTTTTTAAATAAACTATTCAAACCCGGCAAGTTATTTTGTACAAACTAACAGGTAAAAAAATTAGCTCATTAAACCTGACACAAACATAAACCTGTCAGGTTTTATCCGCCGAAGTTCACAAAGGCGGGTTTCTCCACTTATTCAACATTTTACAACGCTCTAGATTAATTTAACATTTCCCCTTGCAATCTGAGCAAAATTTGTATTTTTGTTTCAAGGGCATTCCTCTATTTTAACTTTTAATACCCTACGCTATGGCTATATATCGTTTTAAAATCGCGTTTGAAGATAATGAAGATATTTATCGTGAAATCGAAATTAAATCTACTCAAACATTCGAGGATTTTCATAATGTCATCATTCAATCTGTTAATTTTGATAATCAACATAATTCCTCTTTTTTTATAAGTGATGATTATTGGCGCAAAGGTGAAGAAATTGTATTACGCGCTTCCGACAACGATACGCCTCGAAAAAAGCAGGAATCAGATGTTCCTAAGAAGCTTATGAATAAATGTAAAATGGCTTCTTTGATAGATGATCCGCATCAAAAATTTGTGTTTGTTTATGATCCTAAAACCGGGTGGACATTTTTGGTGGAACTTTTAAAAATTGTTCCGGATGATGCCAAAGCATCTTATCCAAGAGTTGCAAAAACTGTTGGTGAAGCACCAAAACAATACAAACCAAGTACAGTAGCTGCTGCTGCGCTTGATGATGAAGATTTTGAGGATGATGAGCCACATGCGGATGATGCAGCTTATGAAAATGCACACAGTGAAGACGAAACCGCCCTGCTGGGATCCGAAGAAGGAGAAGAAGAGGAAGCGGAAAGCGAAGACGAAGTATTGGAAGATACGGATGATGCTGAAGGTGGGGATTTTGAGGATCATTCAGAAGAAAATTTTGACGAACACTAATCGCATACTTGTTGTTATTGCAGGCCCTACAGCTGTTGGCAAAACTTCTTTAAGCATTACACTGGCCAGGCATTATTCCTGCCCGGTAATTTCGGCCGATTCAAGACAGTTTTTTAAGGAAATCAGTATTGGTACCGCCAAACCCAGCATAGAAGAAATGCAAGGGGTACCACATTATTTCATCGACTCCCATTCCATTACGGAAAACTATAATGTCGGAAAATTTGAAAAAGAGGTACTTGACTTGCTGAACGAGCTCTTCAAAAATCATGAGCTCATTATTATGGTTGGCGGTTCAGGATTATACATCGATGCGGTTTGCAATGGTTTTGATGAATTGCCTGAAGCAAATGAAGAAGTTCGCAACAAAATAAATCAATTAATGGAAACAGAAGGCATTGCCGGCCTTCAGAATTTGTTAAAGGAACTTGATCCTGTCTACTTTGAGCAAGTGGATAAACAAAATCCACAACGCCTTGGCAGAGCCCTGGAAGTATGTTTGGTAAGTGGTAAAACGTATTCGGGTTTTCGAAAAGAAACCGCCAAAAAGCGAGATTTTCA
>DAORKB010000284.1:0-3688 GCA_035439365.1 Bacteroidia bacterium | reverse complement strand
TAGATAACTTATTTATGGTGCTTGGTGCTGATGTAAACGGGAAACCTAGTCTATCGGTAATCATTTCAGACAGTCTTGTAAAAGACAAAAAATTAAATGCCGGAAATATCGTGCGTGAAATTGCTAAAGAAATTTTAGGTGGTGGAGGTGGACAACCTTTTTATGCAACTGCCGGTGGAACGAACTCTCAAGGCCTAGTAAAAGCATTGGAAAAGGCAAAGGAGTTTTTGAATTAAGTTAAAAAAGCGATAAAAACGTGCGTTGTGTCCGTTCGAGCGGAGTCGAGAACTGTGCGTTTGCTTTCAATGCTACTAAAGCTTGCACACAGTTCTCGACTCCGCTCGAATGGACATGGCCCACACTGCCTGCAAAATTTTATCATTTTACTTCTGATTGTGTTTCAGCAGTTTTCGCTTTAAACACTTTTATAGTGTATGTAAAGGTTAGCATGAAATACCTTTGTAACAAGTTCGATTGTATGTCCTCAATATAAGCATCTGTAATATTTCTTGTAATACTTTGGTTTTGACCAAGGATATCAAAAACAGAAAAACGAATCTCAGCTTGTTTGTTTTTTAAGAATTTGTAAGCTAAGCCAGCGTTCCATAGCAAGAAGCTAGGGTTGTAGCCAGCAGACAGTCCTTCATAATATTGATGATTCAATTCTGTATTTAACACGATACTACTGAGAAAGATTAAATTTAATTTTAACCGGCTACTTTGATTGAAATAGCTGTTGTTTAATTGTGAATTAATGGAATTCAACGTGTTTGTATAATTTGAATTGGAAGAAACTGTAAAATCCACATTTTTGCTGACATTACTATTGATGCTGAACTGCAAACTGTAATTTTGAGAATTTGAATGATTCAACAAAGCGTTAACCATACCTGGTGTTTGGTTAAATGTAGAACCAACAGTAAAGTTTAAAATGGATTTGATGGGCTTTAATGGAAATCCATATGATATAAACCCTCTGATATTACTGTAACCACTTAAGTTTACAGGTGTGGATAATTGAGTACCTCTTGCTAATTGTACATTGTTGATAGTCGTGTCTGTATTTGCAATAAACGTACTGTTGGTTATATAGCTTTCTGAATAATTTCCAGATAACATCACAAAAAAAGCGGTAGATTTTTCTGTACTGGTCGATGAATATCTCATAAACAGATTGTGAGAATAACTTTGTTTTAAGTTGGGATTACCCATACTCAGTTGTAAAGGATTACTATTATTCAATACATTTTGAAGTTGTGTAATACTAGGTGCATTGGTTTGGGTTCTATAAAAAATTCGAACATTGGTTTTTGTATTCAACCTGTATCGAAGCATTGCAGAGGGCAATACATTTTCAAATTGCTTTCTAAGTGTAAATTGATACGGGTATAGTTGATCACTCGTAAGTATGGATTGCTGGTAATTTACAGTGGCAGTCAACTGTACTTTTTTTGTGTTAAACCGATACCCCAATCCTCCTTTGTATGTTACATACGTATTATCAAATTGGTTGGATAAAGTTGTATCTAAATTGGAGTAGCGTTCATCTGCAAGTGTATAGTTGTATGTTTTTTTATCACTGTTATTAAACTGAAATGTATTAGCGTAATTTACGACCAATGCACTTTTTTCGCCAAGCGGTTCGGTATACGTTAAATTGCCGCCAATAGTACTTCCTTTTTTTTCTGTTTTACTTTGCTGATCGATAACACTTACAGTCGCTGTATCTTTCGTGTAGTAGTTGTTAGAAGCATATAAATCATTTGTGCCGTTGGAGCCATTTATACCGGTGGTAAGCGTTATGGAAAGTGTTCTTCCTTTTTTGTTAAACCGGTGGCGGAAAAGTAAATCATCTGAAAAATTAAAGGCATTTATATGTGTATTGTTTGTATTGTTGGAAGCTGTTTGTAATGTGTTTTGCGTCATTGTATTTCCTTCCAGCAAACTATGAGAATTGTTTGCTTGTACCGATAACTTAGGAATAAATAGGATGGAATTGTTGCTATCAATTTTATATTCCGTTCTCAGATTAAAACGATGATTCATGTTATTGGAGGAAGCGATACCATTTTCGTTATAAACTTGCCCAGAGTCACTGGCAAGGACATAATCTCTGTGAACAGTTTGAAGTGTTTTATTTATTCCCTGATTGAAAAAATAACTACCAGTAATATCAATATTCTTACCCCACTTATCACTGTAGTTGATACCAAGAGCATGTGTTGTGGAAATTCCATTTTTATCATTCACTAAAAAATTGTTGGTGCTGCTTCCCCCGGATCCGCCTTGACCACCACTACCACCAGATCCCCCACCTCGATAATTACTCCCACCACGTTGACCTGAAGAAGAGCTTGCGATGCCCGTAAGGTCTTCTGCAGAAAAATTTTGCTCATTGATATTGTTTGAGAGACCAACAATGGAGATACGTCTGTTTCCATCAAAAAAATTAATATTTCCTCCAAGTTTGTATACGTCCTGGTATCCATAGGCTCCAAGTACTCTTCCAAATGTTCCGTTTTTCATTCCCGGCTTCGTAACAATGTTGATGGTTTTGGTAGTATTTCCATCATTTACTCCTGAAAATTGTGATTGTTCACTTTGCTGATCAAAAAACTGGATTTTATCAATAACATCAGCGGGTAAATTTTTTAATACGGCATTGACATCATCACCAAAAAAAGGTTTACCATCAACGAGCACACGTTTAACGTCTTCGCCATGCGCTTGCACGGTTCCGTTTTGTGTAGAAATACCAGCCATTTTAGTTACCAGATCCTCAGCATTCGCGTCTGGATTAGTTTTGTAGCTGCTGGCATTGTATTGTGTTGTATCACCTTTCTGAACAGCGGTTGGTGCTGTGGTACTGATAACAACATCTTTTAACTGCTGACTGGAAGATTTTAAGTGTATTTCGGGCAATCTTAAGGTATCTCCAATCACATCAATTCGTTGAAAATAATCGGTATATCCCAGATAGGATATTTTGAAAATATAAGAACCTTTTTTGACTTGAGTAATGATAAACATACCATCCATGTCGCTGGTATTGCCCTTATACAAGGAAGAATCGGTTGTGTGAAGCAATATGGCACTTGCACCGATTAATGTAGTGTTGTCTTTGGAATCTTTTAAAATGCCTGTAACAACAGCGTTTTGAGAGAAAAGAGATAAAAATAAAATGCTGAATGTAAAACTAAGGATATATTTTTTCAATGTATCTAGATATAAATATGATTTACGAATAGCTATTTCAATTACACTGGGGACACTAATTTTTTGAAATAGTTTAACTCAGTATCAAAAATTATTCCTGTCGTAAATCGCTATTTTAAATCAGAACAGGCATCATGGTTTATTCAATTTTCCAATCAATTGGTTGGATACCGTGTTGTTCAAGAATTTTATTTGTTTTAGAAAAATGTTTACAGCCAAAAAATGCACCCCGGGCCAAAGGGGAGGGGTGAGCAGCTTTAAGAATAAAATGTTTGTTAGCATCTATTAATTCTTCTTTGGTGTGTGCAAATCGTCCCCATAATAAAAACACAATTCCCTTTTTTTCAGAAGAAATCTTTTTGATGATGGCATCTGTAAATTGTTCCCATCCTTTACCCTGGTGTGAGCCAGCTTGTCCTTCCCGAACCGTTAAAGTGGCATTTAATAATAATACCCCTTGTTGTGCCCATTT
>DAORKB010000283.1:0-3690 GCA_035439365.1 Bacteroidia bacterium | reverse complement strand
GAAGATTTAGTTAAAAATGAAGAAGTGGATATTCGCAGTCGTTATGCCTCATTAAGTAAAAACAATGTGATGGGTGATTTCAAATTTGTGGTTATTGAAAAATTTCTTTCCTACGAAAATGATTTACCGACCTTTGAAAAATTCATTCTGAATATTTATTTCTTCATGAAGCATTTCAGTATCAGTGAGGCAAAAGCATTCGGATTGGATAGCAGCTCGGTAAAAATTGAAAAATTCCCGATGATCATCAGCCAGCCAAAAGAATACAATATGAAACGCGTCGAATAACATCAAACGACCTCGGTCAGGGGTCGAACCTTAATAGCAAGGTGTTAAAAATTATTTCCCGACCCAGGAGGGTTCGTACACATATCGAATGCGAAAATTGTGTATTTTTAGAACAGTTTGATATTTTTAACCCCACGTGTGTGTCACTTTTCATCGCATCTTTAAATTCGGGTAGCAACGGTAATTGTTATTACATCGGTAATAACGAAGATGCTGTATTGATTGATGCGGGCATTTCTTGCAGAGAAGTCGAAAGACGCCTAAACCGGTTGGAGCTGTCCATTTCAAAAGTACGTGCGCTTTTTATTACACACGAACACAGCGATCACATCAAAGGTGTAGAAGTGCTATCACGTAAATATCAATTACCAGTTTACATCACCACCCCTACACTCTTATACGGCAAATTAAAAATAGAGCAACAGCTTATTTCCACTTTTAAGGCATATGAAGCTGTTAACATCAATGCGCTTTCCATCATCCCTTTTCCAAAATTTCACGACGCTGCCGATCCACATAGTTTTATTGTTGAAAGCAATGGGATCAAAATTGGCATCTTAACAGACATTGGCATCAACTGCAAACATGTGATCGATAATTTTAAACAATGTCATGCTGCTTTCCTTGAAAGCAATTATGATGAACGCATGTTGGAAGAAGGTGGCTATCCTTATCACCTAAAAAGAAGGATTAAAGGAGGAAGAGGTCACTTATCCAATGATCAGGCACTGGAATTATTTCTGAAACACAAACCCAAATTTATGAGTCACGTGTTTTTATCTCACCTTTCAAAAAACAACAATTGCCCGAAACTTGTACACGAACTATTTTCAAAGCATGCTGGAAACACAACAGTAATGGTTGCTTCAAGAGATGAAGAAAGTGCTGTTTTTGAAATCAGAAACAATGATCGTTCGGAGTTGATGCAAAAAAAATCGGAAGAAAGACAACTATTGTTGAGTAAACAAATGACCTTATTTTAATATGAAAAAAAATCTCTTACTTCTAATTTGTATTTTTTATATGACCGCAAGTAATGCTCAATTCAAACAAGCCACTCCTCCTGTAGCTGATAAAAAGGAACACTGGCGAACCCTTCATGACGATAAGGTGCTTGACAATTATTATTGGATGTATGATTATTTTGGAAAAGGCCCTGACAGCACAAAAGTAGTTGATTACTTAACTGCTGAAAATACCTATACAGAAACGGTTATGAGCAATACTGTGAAACTTCAGGCGGATTTATTTACCGAAATGAAAGCACGTATAAAAGAAAAAGACGAATCCGTTCCGGTATTTGAAAACGGTTATTACTATTATAAACGAACAGAAGAAGGAAAACAGTACTACAAATACTGCCGGAAAAAAGGCAATTTAAATGCACCGGAAGAAATACTATTAGACGTAGATAAATTAGCAGAAGGGCATGCTTACTATGCGGTAAATGGTTTCAATATTAGTCCGGACAACAAACTCCTGGCATATGGCGTAGATGATGTGAGCCGGAGACAATATACGATTCACATAAAAAATTTAGAAAACGGAGAAGTATTAAAAGATGCTATTGCCAATACAGAAGGTTATTCAAGTTGGGCAAATGATAATAAAACATTATTTTATGTTTCTAAAAATCCGGCAACACTGCTTTCAGAAAAAATCAAACGCCATAAATTAGGAGAAGAGACTTCAAAAGATGTGCTGGTTTATGAAGAAACAGATAAAAGCAATTATATTGGTGTTTCAAAAAGTAAAAACGGGCGATACATCCTTATTACTTCACAAGCTACGACTTCTTCAGAAATCAAGATCATTGATGCTTCCAAACCAGAGGATGCTTTTAAGGTTTTTCAGCCACGCATAAAAGATGTGCTGTATGATGTAATTCCATTATCAGATAAGTTTCTAATCCGAACAAATAATGACAATGCTAAAAATTTTAAATTAATGGAATGCCCGCTGGATAAAACAACGGTAGTGAATTGGAAGGAAGTTATTCCACATCGTACAGATGTTTTATTAAAAGATGTTTCTGAGTTTAAAGATTTTATTGTGTTATCGGAACGCAAACAAGGATTAGTACAACTTCGTGTAAAACATTTAAACGACAATAAGGAACACTACATTGAGTTTCCTGAAAAAGCTTACTCTGCTTACCTGGACGAGAATCCGGAATATAGTAGTACTACTTTACGTTATGGTTACACTTCATTAACCACGCCTTCTTCTGTATATGATTATAACATGTTAAACAAGGAAAAGAAATTAATGAAACAACAGGAGGTGCTTGGTGGTTATAACTCCAATGATTATACAACCGAACGATTGTATGCAACTGCAAAAGACGGTACAAAAATTCCGATTTCCATGGTTTATAAAAATGGATTTAAAAAAGATGGGAAACAGCCGTTATTGTTATATGCTTATGGAAGTTATGGTTTCAGTATGGATGCTTCTTTTTCAAGTACACGTTTAAGTCTCTTGGACAGAGGGTTTGTATTTGCGATAGCGCATATACGTGGTGGACAGGAAATGGGAAGATATTGGTATGAGGAAGGTAAAATGATGAATAAGAAAAATACATTTACAGATTTTATTTCTTGTGGTGAATTTTTGGTTAACGAGAAATACACCAGCTCTCAACATTTATATGCCCAAGGTGGAAGCGCAGGTGGTCTGCTAATGGGTGCAGTCATTAACATGGCTCCTGATTTATGGAAAGGTGTTATCGCTCAAGTGCCCTTTGTAGATGTTGTAAACACCATGTTGGATGAATCCATTCCTCTTACAACGAATGAGTTTGACGAATGGGGAAATCCCAAAAATAAAGAGGCTTATTTCTATATGAAAAGCTATAGCCCCTATGAAAATATTGAAAAAAAGAATTACCCTAATTTATTAGTAACAACAGGGTTGCATGATAGTCAGGTACAATATTTTGAACCTGCTAAATGGGTAGCTAAACTGCGCACTATGAAAACGGACAAAAATATTTTGTTGTTACATACCAATATGGAATTTGGTCATGGAGGAGCAAGCGGACGTTTTGATTATTTAAAAGACATTGCGTTGAACTATGCTTTTCTTTTCAGCCTGGAAGGAATAACAAAGTAAAGGTAAGTAAAACGTATTGGGTTTATTTTACTGAAGAAGCAATTCGTTTATTTTTCCGATACATTTTAAAATAACGTAACCCGACAGGTTTAAATTATCTCCCTTTAAACCTGTCGGGTTATCCTTTTTATAATCCTTTTACTAGCTTGAAAATTATCGCCATTTATTCCTATAATCCCAACAGGTTTCCCGCTGGTTTACGCTTCAGTCATCTGCTGTTTCTTCTCCGGTCTCATTTGCGGGAAAAACAACACATCTTGTATCGACGGTGCATTGGTCATGATCATC
>DAORKB010000282.1:0-3691 GCA_035439365.1 Bacteroidia bacterium | reverse complement strand
GCAACACCCTTATTTGGAATGGGTTAGACCCAAAGGAGGAGTTGTTTGTTTTCCACGGATAAAAAGGGATGTGCCTGTAAACCTTGATGTTTTCTATGATTCACTCTATCATCAATACAAAACCCTTGTTGGACCGGGCCACTGGTTTGAGATGGAGAAACGCTACATGCGCATTGGATACGGATGGCCAACAACAGCAGCCCTTCAAAAGGGTTTGGAAAATATTACCCAAGCGCTTGAAAAGCACATGTTGTAACAATTTTACTACAATCTTAAAAACTTTCAATTAAATCCCTATTTTTGCTTTTCGAACTAAAAAATACATATGGAACAAGACTTTTTCGCACATCCCACGGCCTTAGTTGATGAAGGTTGTAAAATTGGCAAAGGCACCAAAATATGGCACTTCTCGCACATCATGCCTAACTGCACACTTGGAGAAAATTGTAACATCGGTCAAAATGTGGTTGTTTCACCAGAAGTTGTTCTAGGACGAAACGTAAAGGTTCAAAACAACGTATCGATCTACACGGGCGTAACCTGTGATGACGATGTTTTTTTAGGACCTTCTATGGTTTTTACTAATGTTATCAATCCGCGCAGCGCTGTTAACCGTAAATCAGAATACGCAAAAACACATGTTGGCAAAGGTGCATCTATCGGTGCAAATGCAACAATCGTTTGCGGACATGATATCGGAGAATATGCATTTATCGGTGCAGGCGCAGTTGTTACGAAAAATGTTCCGCCATACTCTTTGTGGGTAGGTAATCCTGCAAAACAAATGGGTTGGATCAGTGAGCACGGACATCGCTTGAAATTCGACAGCAATGGTATTGCTACTTGCGAAGAAAGCAAACAAAAATATAAATTGGATAACAATAAAATAACTAAACTGTAAAAGATATGGGTAATGCAAAGGTTAAATTTGGTGTAGTTGGACAGGGACATATCGGCAAGCGTCACGCTGAGATGATTCGTAGAAATCCGGATGCTGAATTAATCGCTGTTTGCGATGTTCTTACAAAAGAACAATTGGGTATAGCCGACATGAAAGAAAAATTCTACACAACCGTAGAAGAACTTTTGGCAAAGCACCCTGAAATTGAAGTAGTTAACATTTGTACGCCAAATGGTTTACATGCAAAACACTCACTGGCAGCCATCGAATCCGGCAAAAGCATCGTATGCGAAAAGCCAATGGCACTTGCAAAAGCTGATTGTGAAGCAATCATTTTTAAAGCCTTGCAGAAACACAAAACCGTTTTTTGTGTGATGCAAAATCGTTTTTCACCCCCATCCATGTGGTTGAAACAAATCGTTGAAGAAAAAATTATTGGTGATATTTATATGGTACAGTTAAACTGCTACTGGAACCGTGATGATCGCTACTATAAAAAAGGTAACTGGAAAGGTGATCAAAAACTCGATGGTGGTACCTTGTACACACAATTCTCCCACTTTATTGATATCATGTACTGGTTGTTTGGCGATATCAAAGATATTCAGGCAAAATTCAACGACTTTAACCACAAAGATTTAACAGAGTTTGAAGACAGTGGTTTTGTGAATTTCAATTTCACCAACGGTGGTATGGGATCCATCAATTACTCTACAGCTGTTTGGAACACCAACCTGGAAAGTAGCTTAACCATTATTGGAAGCAAAGGAAGTGTAAAAGTAGGTGGACAGTACATGGATAAAGTAGAAGTGTGTAACATTAAAGACTACACCATGCCGGAGCTTGCTCCTACAAACCCTGCTAACGATTACGGTGCTTACAAAGGGTCTGCAAACAATCACCATTACATCATCGAAAACGTAATTGATACCATTAAAGGTAAAACGACCATCACCACCAATGCATTGGAAGGATTAAAAGTAGTTGACATCATCGAACGCATTTATGCATTGCGTAAAAAAACAAGAAAAAGTTAAACATAAACCATATAAAGGCCGCTAGCATATGATTCAGAAAATTAAAAATAAGGAAGCAAAGATTGCATTAATTGGATTGGGTTATGTAGGATTACCTATTGCCCTGGCTTTTGCTAAAAAAGTAAAAGTGATTGGTTTTGATATCAATGAAGAACGTGTAAAAATGATGCAGAACAAAATCGATCCTTCTCAGGAATTGGAAGCGAAAGATTTTGAAGGTTGTGATATCGAATTCACCACTTCCATTGATGTTTTGAAACAAGCCAACTTTTTTATTGTTGCTGTTCCTACTCCTATTGATGAGCATAATCACCCGGATTTAAAACCATTGATCGGTGCTTCTACTTCTGTTGGAAAAGCGTTGAAAAAAGGAGATTATGTGGTTTATGAATCGACGGTTTATCCTGGTTGTACAGAAGAAGATTGTATTCCTGTATTGGAAAAAGTATCGGGATTGAAATTTAAAACCGACTTTAAAGTAGGTTACTCTCCGGAACGTATTAACCCGGGAGATAAAGAACATACCATTACAAAAATTTTAAAAGTAGTTTCTGGTTGTGATGACGAATCTGCAGATGTAATTGCAGAAACCTATAAAATAATTGTTGAACCAGGTGTTCACAAAGCATCTTCTATTAAAGTAGCAGAAGCTGCTAAAATTATTGAAAACACACAACGCGACGTAAACATTGCATTGATGAATGAGTTGTCAATCATCTTCAACCGTATTGGAATCAATACTTTTGAGGTGTTGGAAGCTGCGGGCACAAAATGGAACTTTTTGAAATTTTCACCAGGTTTGGTTGGTGGACACTGTATCGGTGTTGACCCCTATTACCTGACCTATAAAGCAGAAGCATTGGGTTACCATGCACGTGTGATCAACTCCGGTCGTTACGTGAATGACTCCATGGGCTTCTACGTTGCAAAACAAACGGTGAAAAAAATCATTGCAGCTAAAAAGAATCTGACAGAGTCCCGCATCCTGATCATGGGTGCTACATTCAAAGAAAATGTGAGTGATATCCGTAACTCCAAAGTATCGGATGTAATCAAAGAATTTAAATCTTTTGGTGTACAATTGGATATTGTTGATCCATACGCTTCTTCGGAAGAATTAAAACACGAGTATGGTTTTGAATTAACTCCCAAAGCAGGTAAGAACTACGATGCAGTTGTTGTTTGTGTAAATCACAAAGAATACCTGGATTTGGATGAAGCATATTATAAATCCATTCTTTCTGAAGGAGGAATTGTAGTAGATGTAAAAGGTATTTTGAAAGGAAAAATTAAAAATCTTTCTTACTGGAGCCTTTAAAATAAACAAGCATTACTTGCATAAAATAACATAAAGAGAACGAGCCGGTATAAATCAATACCGGCTCGTTTGAGATTTAAAAATACAAAATGAAGAAAATATTAATCACCGGTGGAGCCGGCTTTATTGGTTCACACGTTGTTCGCTTATTTGTTAATTCACATCCAGACTACCATATTTTCAATCTTGACAAGCTTACCTATGCCGGTAATCTTGCCAATTTAAAAGACATTGAACACAAACCCAATTATACGTTTGTAAAAGGAGATATTACGGACGCAACTTTTATTTCCGAATTGTTTACACTTCATAATTTTTCGGGGGTTATACACCTTGCTGCGGAAAGTCACGTAGACAGAAGCATCAGCAATCCGATGGAATTTGTAATGACAAATGTTATTGGTACCGTTAATTTATTAAACGCTGCAAAACACG
>DAORKB010000281.1:0-3706 GCA_035439365.1 Bacteroidia bacterium | reverse complement strand
AGGTGGCAATATCCTGTGTTTTCTTACGATTTCGGGCATATACAATTCCGGAACCTTTTACATTTTTTATAATTTTTACCAGACGTTGTAATTTATCCTCTTCGTTTAATACAACATAATTGAGATTTTTACGCTCAAAACTTTTCTGGATGACATGTGCTTTTTTAAACTCCAGTTTCTCCTGAATATCTTTCACCACATCTGGTGTAGCCGTTGCCGTTAAAGCTATAACAGGTATGTTGGGAAGTAGCTCCCGTAAATTGGCAAGTTTTAAATAGCTCGGCCGGAAATCATACCCCCATTGCGAAATACAATGCGACTCATCAATTGCAATTAAATTGATTGTCATTTTTTGTAATCGCACTTTTACAATTTCTGTCTCCAACCGCTCCGGCGATACATACAAAAACTTAACAGCACCATGCACACAATTATCCAATGCAATATCAATTTCTTGCTTGTGCATGGCTGATGTAATGGCAATGGCTTTAATACCTTTTTTTGTAAGGTTCTCCACCTGATCCTTCATTAACGCAATCAACGGTGAAATAACCAGACACAAGCCCGTTTTGGCCATAGCCGGTACCTGAAAACAAATGGACTTTCCACCACCGGTTGGTAAAAGGGCAAGTGTATCCTTACCTTCCAATGCAGCATGGATAATATCTTCCTGCATCGGCCGGAATTCGGAATAACCCCAGTATTGTTTTAATATGTCATGTATGGTTGGCATTTACGAACATAAAGATAAGAAGAAGTATGGTAACCTGACAGGTTCTGCATCCGATCGCTATTGGGTCGGGGCTGGGTAGCTTCCTTAATACATAAATCAACACAAAAACATTCAAAAGAATCAATCTCTAAGGGTTATAAATAGTTATATTTGATAAGATGAAAAATAGAAATTATGAAATTGGACTTTTAATTATAAAAACCATAACGTTTTTTATTGCTTGTAATAATAAACCGAACGAAAAAACCAACAAAGAGTTATTTGAAGAAACTTTGAATGATCCACACATTCCATGAAAGAAACCATCAACGTCGCCCTGGCCCAATTAGCACCTATTTGGCTCGACAAAAAACAAACCCTATCAAAAATTCAACAAGCGATTTCAGAAGCAGCAACTCAAAAAGCTAACCTTGTTGCCTTTGGTGAAACGCTACTTCCTGGTTATCCCTTTTGGATAGAGCTAACAGATGGTGCACGTTTCAACTCGGCTCTTCAAAAAGAACTTTTCTCAACTTATTTAAAAGAAGCCATTGATATTGAAAATGGTGACTTAGATAGCATTTGCAAACTGGCCAAACAACATGAAATAGCGGTGTATCTTGGTTGCGCTGAAAAAGCCCAAGACAGAGCCGGACATAGTATTTATTGCAGCATGGTATACATCAACCGTGATGGAAAAATACAATCCGTTCATCGTAAACTAATGCCTACCTATGAAGAACGATTAACCTGGTCGATTGGTGATGGTAATGGATTACAGGTTCATCCATTGGAAGCTTTTACAGTGGGTGGTCTCAATTGCTGGGAAAACTGGATGCCTTTAGCACGTACATCTTTATATGCACAAGGAGAAAATCTTCATGTAGCTATTTGGCCGGGGAACAAACGAAATACGATTGATCTTACGCGTCACATTGCTCAGGAAAATCGAATGTTTGTACTTTCTGTTTGCGGTCTTTTTTTGAAAGAGCATATCAATAAAGAACTTCCACATGCTGATTTGATTTTAAAAAACGCACCGGATGTATTAGCTGATGGTGGCTCCTGCTTGGCTGCTCCCGATGGGACCTGGGTTATTGAACCCATTGTTGGAGTAGAGATGGTAAAAACAGCAACAATTCATATTCACGATGTTAGAAAAGAACGTCATAATTTTGACCCATCAGGACATTATTCGCGGCCGGATGTATTTCAACTCAATGTGAATCGACAACGGCAAAAACTTGTGAGATTTAATGATTAATAAAAATTTTGGAAAAAATATTTTTAGCGGCCCATGAAACAATTCTTCATCCTTTCCCTATACCTTTTTATCTGTATCTCTGTCCACGCCCAACAAATTTCAAAAGCCGATGAACAGTTGGTGGATAGCATCATGAAAGCCAATTACAACGAGCAAGAACCGGGTGCCGTTATTTTAATTGCTAAGAATGGGCAGCCTTTGTATAGGAAAGCATACGGTTTGGCCAGTTTAGAATTAAATACTTCTAATAAACCGGAAAATGTTTTTCAGATCGCATCCATATCTAAACAATTTACTGCTGTTTGTATACTTCAATTGGCTCAAGAAGGCAAATTGAATTTAAAAGATGATATCCGGAAATATATTCCTGCTTATAATTCACACGGTCGTACAATTACCATCGAGCAATTATTGTTTCAAACCAGTGGAATTCCAAGTCTCACGGAACTAAAATACTATGAACCCAATCGAACCTTGTATCAAACAAGAAGAGAATTGTTAAATTCATTTATGAATGATTCCCTGCTTTTTGAACCTGGAAGCGATTGGAGCTACAGTAATTCAAATTATGCAGTAATTGCAATAATCGTCGAAAATGTTTCCGGTCTTTCAATCGGTGAATATTACAAGCAATTTATTTTTGCACCATTACAAATGCAGCATTCTTGCCTGGAAACAACGGACTCCATTATTTCAAACAAAGCAAACGGATATACCAGTGGCAATTACGCCGGTTATAAGCCGGCTGCTATTGAAGATTGCAGTTGGAGCATCGGGAGCAGTGGTATTTGCACAACCGTTGATGATTTACTAAAATGGGACAATGCCTTGTATACCGAAAAAATCCTGAAGCAGGAATGGCTCTCAAAGGCATGGAAAGCGTTTACATTATCGGATGGCCGGTCAACCAATTATGGTTTTGGATGGGGGCTTTGCAACTATAAAGGATTGCAAATAGTAGAACATGGAGGAGGAGCATTCGGTTTTTTGAGTACTGCTTTAAGAGTACCTTCTCAGCAATTATATATTGTTGTTCTGAGTAATAATGAAACATCAAATCCTTACGCGATTGGAGAAAAGTTGGTCCTGCATTTCTCAGGACAAGCACTCGTAACGCTCCCAAAAATTTATGTAGACAAAAAGCAACTGAGTCAATATGTTGGTGTTTATCGCATTCACAGAATAGGTGCACGTGTGGCCACAAACTTTACAAATGAAGAATTATTTCGATCCATTACAATTCAAAACGACACGCTTTATTCACAAGCCCCAGGTAGTTTTAAGGAAATGTTGACTTGCATCGGTAAGGACCTTTTTAGGTTTGAAAATGATATTCGCCTTCGTTTTAACAGAAGTAAAAACGGAAACATCGAATCGCTGGAAACGTGGTTTGAGCCGCTTACACATGGACCAACCGAACTGGAAGTGAAAACAACATTACCACTTCCTAAACAGAAAATAGCAGTCCTAATTGATGCAAAGATCCTGGAATTATACAAAGGAAAATATATCATTGAACAAGGTTACTTTATGGAAATAAGTATGCATGAAAATGGATTATACTTGAATGGAGACGGTGATAACAAAGAAGAGTTATTTGCGGAAAACGAGACAACATTTTTCTTAAAATCAAGAGACGTAAAGCTGGAGTTTGTAAAGATTGGAGGAAAGGTTACCGGATTAATTTTGAACGAAGGCATGAAAACAATTGGTAAAAAAATAGATTGATT
>DAORKB010000280.1:0-3722 GCA_035439365.1 Bacteroidia bacterium | reverse complement strand
CAGGACTATTCTATTCGTATTTGTTCACCAAGTTTTCTTGTAATGGACATATGTAAGTTTGAGTCCGGTAAATTAAAGGGTGATCATTTATCTTCATTTTTCCCTTCTATATCAATCAATGGTGTGACGTATACAGATGTCTACAAATTTCATTTTACTTCTAATTATTGTGATTATTCGTCCGGATATTTTTACATGAAGATTGGGGTTGGAATTATTAAACAGGAGTTATATACAAAGGGGGCTGCCCCTAAACGTGAAGTATTTGAATTGGTAAGGTACAAGATAAAATAGAGCGAGTGCGAGTCGCAACAGCCCGCCTTCGCTGAAGCTTCGGCGGACGCGGAGTCATTCAAAAAACAGAATGGGTACTAACGCTTTGCGTTAGTACCCATTCTGTTTTTTGTGACTCCGCGGAGGATCGAACTCCGGACCCGCTGATTAAGAGTCAGCTGCTCTACCAGCTGAGCTACGAAGTCATACATTTATTTTGAGAAGGCAAAGATACATAATTTTTTACGCAAATAATTCAATTAAAAACAGGTAAGGAAGCAGAAGAAAAACCATTATTAAAACTTCCCATGGCCATACTTCGCCAACGGTGAGCAGCATCAGCATTTAAAATATCCAGAATCGGATATTCATCCTTTAATACAACTGCATCTTCCAAATCTATTTTCGATTGTGGAATAAACAGTGGATTTGGATCGATCGTATTTAGAGAAGCATGAAACAACAAATTACGTTGATCCGGATTAGGTTCTGTTGGTAATACTTCCACCTTAAAATCAGCTGCTAAAAACGTCTTGTAAATGGAGCGCATGGCTTTACCAATTTTATGATCAATATACCCCATGCTGTTTACAAAAATCACCCCTTCCTTATTCAATATGTTCTTGGTTTCTGCTAATGATTCAGAAGTAAACACATGATTGGGAGGATCTTCACCTTTAAAGGTATCGAATATAATTACATCGTATTTCTTTGTACATGTTTTGATAAAATGCCGTGCATCATCCACTGTAATTTTTACATCTTTATTGATATAAAAATAATTGCGTGCAACATAGGCAATCCGTTTATCCAGTTCGCATGCTTCAACGGAAAAACCTTGTGCTGTCAATTGTTTCACCAGACTTCCACCTCCTAACCCTAACAACAACACGTTGGAGTTTTTAGGAAATTTTTTTAAGTAATCCGAAATACGATAAACATAAGTAAAATATTTTTCCTCCCCTTTCGTTTCATCGGCCAATGAATCATTCATGGTTTGAGAAATACGATTTACGTATAGCCATCGGCTATGACCATCAATTACAGAGTCCTTATTCATGTGCGGATAATCAATGATGGTAAGTTGTCCAAGCAGCCCTTCTGTATTATAAATAACGTTAATCGTTGAATTACTCTTCAGGTTAGCTGTATAAACAGCCCAAATACAAAGCAAAAAAAAACCAAGTGCTTTCATTTTTTCTTTATTACCAAAAATAACCAGAGCAGGAATAAAACCCAGAACAGCTCCCGTAAGGATAGACGGCATGGTTAACCCAAACGAAGGAATGATATAAAACCCAAACGCAAATGTTGCGAGAATACCACCAACTGTAGATATGGCATAAATAGCGCCTGCTGCTCTCCCGGAATGATCAATATCTGAAGTGATAGCACGAATGATTAAAGGTGAAACCATTCCCATCATCATAACTGGTGGTAGTAAAATACAAATGGATGAAATGATGACAGATGGAATTAAAGCATGCAGACCAATGGCCCATAATACAACTTTTGATGTAAAAGGCATTAAAATCGTAAAGATTGCAGCTGCCAACAGCACATAAAATAAGGTTAACGGACTTTTGCTTCTATACGAAAGAATTCCTCCTAAAAAATAGCCAAGGGCTAAACCTCCCAAGGTAATTGCAAGTACTGTTGCCCAAACGTATAAAGACGAGCCAAAATAAGGTGCCAACATTTTTGCTCCGAGAAGCTCAGTAGCCATTACAGCAGCACCTTCTATAAAGGATACTAAAAAGTAAGATCTTTTATTTTTAAAAACCAGCATAAGTTAAGTTGTTCAAAAATACAATTTAATTTGACTCAACCCGACGGGTTTTTAAAACCTGTTGGGTTTGATTTTTAATCCAATTTATCCTACATCGTAACTTTCTGACAATTAATAGCACTCCATCGGGGAATAAAGGTTGTAGATATAGATAATATGCCTTTTCTAATGAAACCAACAAACCCGACAGGTTTTAAAAACCTGTCGGGTTTGAGAGATGAGCCCCGCTACTAAATATCTAAACAGAAAATCAATCTTCTCACCTTCAAACATCCAAAAAAATGGTACTTTTGTTTCCTCTCTCTAAAATTATATAACTATATGATAGAAAAAGTGAATAATCCATCTTTAAAATCCTGGATTGAAGTAGATCCTTCAAGTGATTTCCCGATCCAAAACTTACCATTTGGTATTTTTAAGACACAAAGCTCAAGTCCACGTATTGGTGTTGCTATTGGTGATCAGGTGCTTGACCTTGCCATTTTAAACAAATTAGGGTTTCTTGATAATTTAAAAATTGATAATTCAATTTTTACAAATCAATATTTAAATGATTTTATCGCACTTGGTAAACAAACCACCAATGCTGTGCGTGCCACTATATCAAATTTATTAAATAGTAACACGCCCGAGTTAAGAGATAACAAAGAAGCAAGAGCCAAGGTGTTGCATTTTCAAAGCAATGTGCAAATGCAAATGCCGGTAAAAGTTGGGGACTATACCGATTTTTATTCCAGTATTGACCATGCAATTAATATCGGCACCATGATTCGTGACCCTAAAAATGCATTGATGCCTAACTGGAAACATTTACCTGTAGGCTATCATGGCAGAGCTTCATCTATTACCATTTCAGGTACTCCGTTTCATCGCCCGAAAGGCCAAAGCAAACCTGCCGATGCAGAATTACCAGTATATGGTCCATCTAAATTGCTGGATTTTGAATTGGAAACTGCTTTTATCATTGGAAAGGATACAACGCTTGGAACAAGCATCAGCACAGATAAAGCAGATGATTACATTTTTGGGATGGTATTGTTTAACGACTGGAGTGCACGTGATATTCAAACCTGGGAGTATGTTCCACTAGGACCATTTCTTGCAAAAAACTTTGCTTCTACCGTATCCCCATGGGTTGTGACACTGGAAGCATTAGAACCATTTCGTGTTGCAGGCTACAAGCAAGATCCAAAAGTGCTTCCTTACCTTGAATATTCAGGCGATAAAAATATTGATATTAACCTGGATGTTTTTATTCAACCTGAAAAGGGAGAAGAAACAATCGTTTGCCATTCAAATTACAAATTTATGTACTGGACCATGGAACAACAATTGGCACATCATACAGTTAATGGTTGTAATATGAATGTTGGAGATATGTTGGCCTCGGGAACAATCAGCGGCCCTACACCTGATTCATTTGGCTCTATGATGGAAATTACCTGGAGAGGAACAAAACCCATTAAATTAAAAGATAATACTGAACGTAAATTCATCAACGATCATGACACCGTCATCATCCGTGGATACTGTCAAAAAGATGGCGTAAAAATTGGATTCGGCGATTGCAAAGCAAAAGTTTTACCAGCAACTTAAATCCAATATCAAACATGAAACAGCTCTCGATTTTATTTTGCATTCCATTTATGGCCTGCCATAC
>DAORKB010000279.1:0-3770 GCA_035439365.1 Bacteroidia bacterium | reverse complement strand
CTCCGCATGACTTCCAATTTATTGATGATGATTACAAAAGGAAATTTCATTTGGAATCATTGGTAGGTACACTGGCCAGTATATTTGCAGGGCTTGCGATTTTTATTTCCTGTTTAGGATTATTTGGATTGGCTGCTTATACCACAGAGCAGCGGAGAAAGGAAATAGGTGTACGAAAAGTATTGGGTGCATCTGTTGTTCAATTATGGATGTTATTGTGTAAAGATTTTTTAATGTTGGTTTTGATTAGTTGTGTGATAACCTCTCCAATCGTTTATTATCTGTTGAAGAACTGGTTGCAGAATTACAACTATCACATTTCGATAGCATCAGGAGTATTTATAGTATCAGCAGTAATTGCAATGATTATTACCATCATTACAATAAGCTTTCAGGCAATAAGAGCAGCAATGACGAATCCGGTTAAGAATTTAAGAACAGAATAAACCTGTGCTCTTCGTCATCCGAAGTTTTAACGTAGGATGTGAAGCTAAAGCCTACGCAGTGAACCTTAAAAAATATTATGCTCAACCATTATTTAAAAATAGCATTTCGAAACCTGTCGAAGAATAAAACTTATTCTCTAATCAATATTTTAGGGCTTGCAATAGGTATGGCCGTAGCACTGATTATTGCGCTCTGGGCACACAAAGAGCTTTCCTATAATAAATTTTTACCGAAGTACGACAACTTATACCAAGTGATCATCAATTATAAAGTGCAGCATAAAATTGTGACAAATACGGCACTCGCTATTCCTTATGCAAAAGCCTATAAAGAAGAGATTCCCGGGGTAAAAGATGTAGTGCTTTGTGATTATGGAGATAAGCACAACCTGATGTTTGGTGATAAGAAAATTTTTCGGTCGGGTTATATGATAGGGCCAGAATTTTTAAATATGTTCGAATACCCCATGTTGAAAGGAGATCGATCAACGGCCTTGAAAGAAACTTATTCCATTGTACTTACCGAGTCAACTGCGAAAGCATTGTTTGGAGATGTAAACCCGATGAATAAACAAGTAAGAATTGACAATGAGCATGATTTAACCGTAACAGGTGTTTTAAAAGATCTGCCAGATAATTCAACTTTACAGTTTAACTATTTGGTGCCTTACCAATATTTAGTAGAGAGTAAAACATGGGTGAAAGAAGCAACAACAGATTGGCAAAATGGGTTTAATCAAATCTTTATAGAACTGCAACCCGGAGCTAAAATAGAACCAGCGTTGTTAAAATTAAAAGATTTTGTGTGCTTAAAAAACCCTGAATACTGTCCTTACAAGCAGGAAATGTCTTTGTATCCGATGAAGCAATGGAATTTGTATACCGTGTTTGAAGGAGGAAAACCGATAGGTGGCTATATTGATTACGTCATTTTATTTTCTATCATTGGAATATTTGTATTATCTATTGCTTGCATCAATTTTATGAATTTATCTACGGCACGTTCTGCTAAACGTGCAAAAGAAGTAGGCGTTAGAAAATCCATTGGCGCGGAACGTAAACAATTGGTCATCCAATTTCTTACAGAATCCGTATTTCTTGTACTCGTTTCGTCCTTTTTATGTTTGCTTATTGTACAGTTGAGTATTCCTTTTTTTAACCAACTAACCAGTAGTATCATACATATTCCTTATGAGAATAGCATGTTTTGGCTTTTCATGATTGTATATGTATTGTTTACTGGTATATTGGCAGGAACCCGACCTGCATTTTACCTTTCATCTTTTCAACCGGCAAAGGTTTTAAAAGGAATCTTTCAATCGGGAAAATCTGCTGGGCTGTTCAGAAAAGCCCTTGTTGTTATTCAATTTACTTGTTCTATAGGACTTATCATCAGCACATTTATTATTTATCAGCAAATTCAATATGCGCAGTCACGCGAGAAAGGATACAACGCAAACCGTTTGTTGATGACACCAATGAGTAAGGACCTGTTAAGAAATTACGGTGCTTTAAGGAACGAGTTAATGCAATCCGGTGTTGTAGAAAATGTTGCAAATGCTTCTTCTGCGCTTAATTATATTAATAACAATACTGCCATTTTTGATTGGCCAGGCAGAAAAGCCTCCGATGAAAACCCCAGTACTGGAGTTGTTCTTGCATCACCGGATTATTTCAAAACGACGGGTATGGAGTTGATTGCAGGCAAAGATTTTTCAGATATATCACCCGCCGATACTGAAAGTATTGTAGTAAATGAAGCATTGTGTAAAGCGCTTGATTTAAAACAACCATTGAATCAATACATCACCTATTTTAAATCCAGGTGCCGTATTATAGGCGTTGTGAAGGATGCACTGATGGAATCTCCATATACTCCTGTTGCATCTTTAATTTTTGTGCATCGCGATATCGAGTATGATCCGGAAACTACTATTCTGTACCGCATAAATCCAACCATTGAAATAAATAAAGCAATTGAAGTGATTTCAAAAATATTTACGAAATACAATGAGGCTTACCCGTACACTTATGTTTTTGCAGACGAAGCGTATGATGAAAAATTTGATATGGAAGTATTTGTAGGAAAATTATCCGGGATCTTTGCGGGGCTTGCCATCTTCATTTCCTGTCTGGGCCTTTTTGGTCTGGCAGCTTATACAACAGAGCAGCGTACAAAAGAAATCGGTATGCGAAAAATATTAGGTGCATCTGTTTTGCAAATATGGTTGTTACTGTGCAAGGAATTTATTTTGCTAGTTCTAATAAGCTGTATTGTTGCATCACCAATTGTATTTTATTTTTTACACAACTGGTTGCAAACTTATCAATACCATATTTCTGTAACACCACTTGCTTTTATTTTATCAGCAATCATAGCAATTATCGTAACAATAGGTACAGTCAGCTATCAGGCAATAAAATCAGCATTGGCAAACCCTGTAAACAATTTACGAGTCGATTAAATAATTCCCACAATATAAAATGCTCTTTCGACAAGTAGAATCTTCTTGTCTTAGAAGCGAACTGTCTAAAAGGAATGAACACATGAAAAAGATACACATAAAAATATTGATTTTTGTGAGTTTACAAGCTCCTGTTTTGATAATGGCTCAGGATAGTATCAAGAAACTATTTTCTTTATCAGATTGCATACAAATTGCACTTAAGAACAATCTGGAAGCACAACGAAGTGGAGTGCAGGCCCGCCTTGCTCATATAAATGTTTTGCAAAGTAAAGAAAATCTCTTACCTGTTTTTAACGCCAGTATTACCGATGGTATAAATGAAGGAAGAAATATCGATCCTTCTACAAATACATATGTTAATCAACAGGCAAATTATGAATATACGGATATGAATGCATCTCTTTTAGTATTCAATGGATTTGCTTTACAGAGTACTATCAAACAAAATAATTTTTTATATGCTGCGGCAAAAGCAAAAGAGCAGCAAGTAAAAGACAACCTTTCATTGAATGTTGCGCTCGCTTATCTTCAGGTACTTAGTGGTACTGATTTGTTGTTGCTCTCCACACAACAACGTGAAACAACAGCCAAACAAGTAGAACGTCTTGCCTCATTAAAAGAAAATGGAGCAACAACACCGGCTATATACTATGATTTAAAAGGGCAATTGGCCAATGATGATCTTGCCGTGTTGAATGCGAAAAGTACGCTCGAAAATTCAAAATTATCGCTTGTGCAGTTGATGAATATTTATTATAATGAAGAGATAAAACTTGAAGCCATTAATACGGATATTCTGTCAACGACTAAAGAAGCGGACCCTAAGCAACTATTCGTTAATGCAGAGCAAAATTTA
>DAORKB010000278.1:0-3779 GCA_035439365.1 Bacteroidia bacterium | reverse complement strand
GCGGCTAAATCATGGTATGAAGCTGCTGTTCCGAAAATTGCTACTTTAAAATTACGCATCTTGTCTTTGTTCATGTCTTTAAATTGTCAAAAAAAAAGCGGGTCATTTGTTGGACCCGCTTGTAAATTTTATGTTGATTACATATTTCTTACTTAGAATCCGTTGTTTGGTTCTTTAAAAAAGGGATAAAAGAAGAAATAAGTAGTTACCGTTTTCATTGTTCTTTTTAATTTTCTGAGACAAAGATAAAGCAAAAAAAAATGCCAAAGCAAATTTATTTTTTGTAACACCTTCCTGCAAAACCAGTAAAAACAAGCATTTTGGGATTTTTCAAATAATCTAATTGGTGCATTTTTAATCACATAAAATTTTATATGGGTATTCAAGGGATCAACCAAACACAATTTTGTATGAAAAAATCATTCGTTTTTAGATTCTAGGAATTATTTAATCTTCCAGGCATTTAAAGATTGAGCTTTTATTGAGGAAAGCAATTCTTCCATGTACTTCCTTTTAAAAGCAGCTGTAAAGGTTTTATTATAACTACGGTATTCATTGGAAGTTGCGTCGTTAGGCAATGCTAAACCTTGCGGTACAGATTCAGAATGTTGTTCGCCAATTATCTTATTTTTAGAATAATAATAATCTGAATAAAGTGCCATATTTAGGGTTCTCCGCCTTTCTTTTACATGAGCAGCATATAAATCATCCTCTTTAAAAGTATAATTTATCTCCAAATACGAGTCGCTTTTTATAAAATGACTAACTGTTTTTAACTCATCCTTTGTCTTATTAACTTCAACAAAAATGCTATCTGCTAAGTGTAATTGCATATAAAGTTTTCCAGCAATAACAGTACTGTCAGATGAACTATTTTTCTTTCCTGTCTGCTCGTCTGATTGCCCATACGAATTCGTAATTATAAAAAGGAATGTGACTAATATGTACTTCATACTGTTGCGTTATTTAATTTACGTATTTCCTGTTCTTATTTCTCTAGTTTCTTTGCCAGAAGTTCCTTGCTCCATTCAAAAGCTGCTTATTATCTTGGTGAGAATTGCACAATATCTATCCCTATGCCGTTCGGGTCCTGGATTGCAAAATGCCTGTCGCCCCAGGGTTCATCGCGCATCTCAATCTTTACGACAACGTTTTTCTTTTTGAGCTCCTGGTAAACTTTATTAACATCGCTCACTTCAATGGTCAAATACATTCCTTGTCCTGAAAATGCTGGTTGAAATAAGGGTTGTTGACTGGGGTGATTCGGAAGTAGAAAACTTATCTCCGCCTCTTTGTTTGGGGTATGCATCAGCAGATAAAATTCATTTTCAAAAGTTACTCCAAATCCTAAAATCTCCGAATAGAATTTTTTTGTTTCTGCTAATTTACTAGTAATAATACCTGCGTTCAGTTTGAATTTATTCTCAGCTTTGGGTGCTGAGCTTGTTTGCGAAAAAAGGTTTACAGACAAACAAATGGTAAGTAATAGAAGTGCTCTTCTTTTCATGATATAAATTTTTAAGTTATACATGCAAAGTAACTGGTTTTGATTTTGAATCAAAAGGAAACCGGGCAGTTTACTTCTTCAATTGTTTGGCAGCATTAGTTCAATTTTTTCTCTTCTATAAGTTTATTGTCTCTGTATTCTTTTGTTTTAATTAGCACTCCGTTTTCATACCATTTCCAAACACCCGTTTTTGCATATTTCTTTTTAAAATTTTCCTCCCTGATAATTCCTTTGCAATCATAATAACGGTAATTGAGCCATTCTATCTCATCAAGGCTATTGCTTGTCCACCGTTTAGCTTTATCAAGAGAAACAGCAGGTTTCATAATCGAAACTTTCGTCAGGCATTCATTTTTATCATATTCATACTGCTTGGACACATCACCAATATTAATTCCATTGCTATCTATCCCAGCTAAGCTTCCGTTTTTATAATAGCGTTTCCAAATCCCAAATTTATGATCAATCATATCATACCTTCTCCAATTTTTCACTCTTATAATTTCTGATTCTGCCGATGATTTTTCAAGTACCGCCCACCCCTCTGACTCCAGCTTTCCGTTGGAGTAATAATTTTTAATATACTTTACTTCTATTACATTTTTTACAGAATAATACTTTTTATAAATTGAGCTATCCTTCTCTTGAGCAAGAGTTACTATGGAAATGATCATTGGTAATAGAAAGGTAATTGCTGTCTTCATAATACGCGCTACGTCTAAATTTCAGGTTTATTTTTTCAACTTCACTTCTACTTGCCTCTTGATACTTTGCTCTAAAGATATAAACGTTTCTGTTCGCTGTACCCCTTTTATCGCTTGTATATGCTCGTTCAATACTTCACGCAAATGTTGCGTATCCCTGCAGATAATTTTTGCAAACATGCTCCAGGCCCCAGTTGTATAATGCAGTTCCACCACCTCTGGTACTTTCTTCAAACGTGCCACAGCATCATTATACTCCGATCCTTTTTCTAGGAAAACACCAAGAAAAGCGCAAATATCATAACCCACTTTTGCTGGATTGATCTCCAGATGCGACCCCATCACCACACCGGTATCTATTAATTTCTTCATGCGAACGTGTACCGTTCCTGCTGAGATCACCAATTCTTTTGCAATTTCGGTGTATGGAATCGTAGAATCTACCATCAGCATCGCTAAAATCTGACGATCCAGTTTATCAAGTTGAAAATTTTGGCTCATAAAAACCGACTTATTTTATCACAAATATAATGATTATTATTAAATATTATCATTATGATAATAATTAATCCATTTTATTGAGTTTTTGACAACAAAATGATTTACAACATATCTTTGTCAAAATTAAAAACGAAAATTACTTAACAATTTCAAATACGTCATGGAAGCGACATTAGACAAAACATCAAAATTACAAAGCACCCTGAAAAAAATTCAGGCACCGGGGATCAAAGACATCCTAACGGTACAACAAGGTATCATCAGAGCAACACACGAGTTTATGTATCAAAATAAACTGACGCAAATTATGCCCTTGATGTTGTCCCCTATTACCGACCCATTGAACCACAGTGTGGTTGATGCAAGCATTCATTATGCAGAACAACAATGGAGCTTAACAAAATCCATGATTTTCCACAAACAATTGGCATTGATGAACCCTGAATTGGATGCCATCTATATTGTATCTCCAAACGTTCGTTTGGAATTAGCCGACAGAAAAGATACCGGTCGTCACTTATTCGAGTTCACGCAAGTAGATTTTGAATTCAGAGGTAAATCCAAAGAGTTTGTAATGGACTTCATGGAACGTTTGATCGCTTTTGTTTTTGATCACCTAAACAAAGAGATTCCGGATACGATTAAAAAATTACGTGGTAGCTTGTTACCAAAATATGATAAACTAAAATTGTACAGAACCGAAGAATTGGAAAAACAATACGGTCCTGATTACGAAAAAATTAAATCAAAAGAAGCTGTTGAACCATTCTGGTTAGTGAACCATAAACGTGAGTTTTATGATAAAGAAGATCAGACAAGACCAAACACCTATTTGAACTACGATATTATTTGGCCAGAAGGTTATGGCGAAGGATTATCCGGAGCGGAGCGCGAATTTGAATACAAACAAATTTTAAAACGTATGGATGAGACTGGAACCAACCAGCAAGTTTTTGCAAACTACATCGAAGCTGCAAAAGCCGGTAAATTGGTATCATCTGCAGGGGCAGGATTTGGAGTGGAGCGTATGACGCGATACATCTGCAAATTGCAGGATATTGATCAGG
>DAORKB010000277.1:0-3855 GCA_035439365.1 Bacteroidia bacterium | reverse complement strand
CTCAATCCCTAATAAAAGCAACCTCCAACCACCTAAAATTATAGGATATTCAGGATTAAATCATTATATTTACAATATTCTGCCAATTATTATTTATTAAACAACAAAAAATTAAATGAAAAAATTTTACACCTTACCGATTATCACGCTGACACTTGTTTCTTTTTCGGCGATGGCTCAAACATCATCCGCGTGGAAAGAAAAAGTAGACCCGGTGGTATTAAAAAAAGCAGAAGCTGCAACAACTGTTGAATATGTTGCCGTTTTAAAACAGCAGGCTGATGTATCAGCAGCTGATAAACTGGAAACGAAAGAACAAAAAGGTCAGTTTGTTTATGATGCGCTAAAAGCTGCTGCACTGCATTCTCAGGGAGAAGCACTAACTATTTTATCTAAAAGAGCAGCCACTTATCAGTCGTTCTTTGTGGTGAACATGATAAATATAACATCCGATGTAGCCACTTTACAAGCAATTGCTGAATTGCCATCCGTTGAAAAAATCATTGAAAACGGGAAATTTGTTGTTTCCAAAACATTCTCAACTCCTACTATTAATTCTGACAAAGAAGCAACGCCTATGGCGGGTACGTGGGGAATCAAAAAAACAAAAGCGGATCAGGTATGGTCGACATTAAATGTAACTGGTAAAGGAGCTGTTATTGCTGGCCAGGATACTGGTTACGAATGGGAACATGCAGCAATTAAATCCAAATACCGTGGTTGGAACGGTTCATCAGCAGATCATAATTACAACTGGCACGATGCTGTTCACGCAACAGGTAGTTCTTGTGGTAAAGATTCGCCAGAACCATGTGATGACGGTGAGCACGGAACACATACTATGGGAACCATGGTTGGTGGCTCCGCTAACGGAACCGAAATCGGTATGGCACCAGATGCAAAATGGATGGGGTGTCGTAACATGAATGCAGGTAATGGAACATTAACAACGTATGTGGAGTGTTTTGAATTTTTTCTGGCTCCAACAGATTTGACCAACAAAAATCCCGACACGAAAAAAGCACCACACGTTATCAATAACTCCTGGGGATGTCCAACATCAGAAGGATGCAATAGCAGCAATTTTGCAACCATGGAACAAGCTGTAACCAATTTACGTGCAGCTGGAGTTGTAGTTGTTGTTTCTGCTGGTAACGATGGTTCAGCTTGCAGCACAATCAATACACCGGCTCCCATTTTTGTTGGAAGCTTTACAGTAGGATCTACAACAAGTTCGGACGGAATCTCTTCATTCAGCAGTCGTGGTCCGGTTACAAATTATGGACCCTCACGTATCAGTCCGGATATCAGTGCACCAGGTTCCGATGTATACTCTTGTGTACCAGGCGGCGGATATTCAAATATGAGTGGAACAAGTATGGCCGGCCCTCACGTTGCAGGTTTAGTAGGGTTGATCATTTCTGCGAATCCACAATTAGCGGGTAAAGTAACAACGATTGAAGAGATCATTCAATCTACCGCACAAAAATTAACATCTACACAAACCTGTGGTGGTGTTGCTGGAAGTGCCATTCCAAACAATACATTTGGACACGGACGTATCGATGCATTAGCAGCAGTTACAAAAGCAATAGAGACGGTTACAGTTGCAGAGAATGAAAAAAATAAAGCAGCTGTAAATGCATTTCCAAATCCATTTACAAACACGATCAGTTTTGAATTGAAAAACTGGAACGCCGGAACAACACTTGAAATCTATAGCATTACAGGAGCAATCATTCAGTCAAAAAACTGGGAAACAGCGCCTGCGAAGTATCAAGTGGATTTATCAAATCAGGCATCAGGTGTTTATTTTTATAAAATTTCAAATAGCACACAAAGTGCAAATGGTAAATTGTTTAAAGTGAATAACTAGGTTAGTACGGCATCACTTTTTTATAACACTATTAATTATTTTTTCTACCCCGTAGTAAACACTACGGGGTTTCTTTTTTTTGGCCGCGGTGCGGCCTAGCTTTGTAGCGGTTCCAAGCCCCAGGCGTAGCCTGGGGTAAATAAAAGGTTCAACCCTTTCAGGGTTGGGGAGGAAATAAAAGGACAAATAAAAAATAGATATGCCGTATTGCCAGATTATTTATCACCTTGTTTTTGCCACAAAATACAGGCAGCATACACTTGTTAAACCAGGACGATATGAATTGTTTCAGTTTATGAGATCATTTTTAATTAATAAAGGTTGTTATGTGCATGAAATAAATGGAGTGGAAGATCACTTGCACATTGTTATTTATCTTCATCCAACGCAGGCATTGGCATCACTTATCAAGGATTTAAAATTAGCAGGTACGGACTTTATCAAGAAAAGCAAACTGTTCCCTGATTTTAATGGATGGCAAGCCAGTTATGCTGCATTCACCTATTCTGTTGGAGCAAAATATAATTTAATCCGGTATGTAAAAAATCAGGAAGCACATCATCAACATACTACTTCTTTAGAAGAACTCATAAAATTATTAAGTGAACATGAAATAGCATATGAAAAACAATACCTCGAATAACATCTTGTAAACCTCACACATCTTCCCCAGCTTTCCTAAAGCCTTACCCAGTCCAGTTTCTCCCCAAGCCCCTCCCAAGCCCTCCAAATCCCTCCCCAAGCCTGAAAGGCTTAAACCTTCTATTGACCATAGACGCAGTCTATGGGGTACAGCGCAGCGCGGATACATAGTTTTTACAAGCCTGAAAGGCTTGAAGCTTACATATGAAATGTGGTTGAGTAGAAATAAAAATAAAGTCTTAACACATTCTCTTCTGAATCTCTTTATTTATAAGTATTTCATCGATTTAACAAAGAGGGTGTATTTGTCCAGATAATTTCCAGTTAAAAATTTTGGTTTGGCAATGAGGCGATCTATACTTGCAACGTATTTCAACGATTAGAAATATGCGTATACTATTTGCAAAAGCGCTCTAACCCAATAAACTTATTATAATGATGAATCAAGATCAATTCGATTTCTTTTTTGCAGATACCTGCGGCCAGAAAGTGAAAATAAAATTCAGCAGTCTGGCATTTGTAGAAAGTGCAGGTAATTATGTGTTGTTAACAGGATGTAATTTCAGAACAATGGTGTATTCATCGATGAACAGGATGATGGATCTTTTAGAGGATCGTCGGTTCATAAGAATTCACAAGTCATACACCGTTTCTATTGATCATATTGAAGCAATCAAAGGAAATGAATGCATGATGGATTTATCGGGGAAAAAGGTAGGTCTTCCGATAGGTGTAACGTATAAAAAAGAAGTTTTTAAGAGATTAGGAATAGACAGGTGAAATTTTTGAATACCATTTTTTGAAATACAAATACATAAATAATCAATTGGAATAAAAAATTTTCGGATGACTGTAATACGATTTAAACTTGTATAGGATTGAATGATCGGCCATCATTTAATCCGAAACCGGTTTCTTTAGTTTAGTAATAATGAGTCCGAAAAAAGGGTGCGCACCTGGAGGAGCTATCCTTTAAAATAGTCGTTCACTGCGTGAAGGTGGAAATGTCATCAATTTAATACCTTGCTGTGTAGAGGTAACAGTGGAAAAAGATGAAAAAATTAGAAAATTTAAATAAAGACCTTTTCAAAGGATTCGAAAAAAAAGGTATTTCAGACTTACATAAAATTTACGGTGGTAACGTAGCAACTTGCACTACAGATCATTGCCAAGATGTTCGATCTGGAACTGTTGCTGATCCTGATGAAAGAATTAGTATATCAAATCAAGATTGTTAAACAACAGAGAATTAAGTTAATAAAATTGCAGGAGTAAATTTAGCTAAAGTGGTTGGGTGAGTTAGGACAGAGAATACTTCAAAGTTAATTTTATTGTTG
>DAORKB010000276.1:0-3893 GCA_035439365.1 Bacteroidia bacterium | reverse complement strand
ATCAATGTACTTTTACCAATGTTGTTTGGGCCGACTAGCTGCAGGGAGTCGCAGTTATCCAGTTTTAATTCGGCCTTTCCATACCCTTTCGAGTTAATTAATGAAATACGTGTTAGCATTGTTTTACCAGTTTCAAATTTATATTCCCAAATATACTTCAATGAAATACAGCTACCGACAAGGTAAAGTGATGTTAACAACAATCCCTTGAAAATAGGGTAGATAAGGGCATTTTTGTTAACAAGTTTTAAGTTTTTAGAAGTTATTAGAATCGATTTGATTTTTGAGAATTTTTGCTATTATAGAGCAGATAGATTTGATTTTTGTGAACAGCGAAAGAACTCCATAGAAGATATTGTTCAACAAATAATTAATAAGAGTTTATCTTTATTATTGTAGTGGCTCCCATGATGAAAAGGTTTTCATACTTTTAAGCCCCCAAATTCGTTTGGATGAAAAAAATAATTGACAATGAATTTTATTAATCCAATAGAACTACTTGAATTACAAAAGGAAGATATAGCCTCGATTAATGAGGCGCGAATTAAAAAAGCAAAAGAAATAACATTTTCCAAAATAACTCCCGGGCATGACAGAATTAACTACAAAGGATTGCTACTTACAAAAGAAGAGTGTGAAAAAGCAATTGCTGAATTAGAGAATTTGTCGACACTCAAATTTTACTATTACCTTGGTTCAAATAAAGACCTGAATGACTTTCTTGCAGGCGCAAATGAAAAATTGCTGGAATCGTTTAAACAGGAAAGCATATTTGAGGATTCCGAATTTGTAAAATTTATTAGCCCTTTTTTTGCTCCTCAATATGATAAAATATTATTAAAAGCTTTCACGGATTTGGATGAGAAAAAAGTAAAAGCCATTTTAGCAACAAAAAATTTAATTGACAAACAAAACCTTCATAGAACTTATAAAAGTTTAAGTACAGAACTTCAAAACAGAATAGACAATTTTTTTCAAAACTGTCAAAACATTGATGACAAAACATTAATTTATACAAATAATGATGTCTATACGATTATTGACAAAACAAAGCAGGACTTTCCGGTTGATTTACTGAATCTACTTCCACATTATTTCGGAAAACAAATTGATACAATCGTAAGTATAGCGGATAAAATGCAGCTTTATACTTGGAAGAATTATAAAGACGCTCGTTTTGGTTTGATGATATCCGAGTATTTTTTAAAATTGAATGCCGAGACTGAATTTATATCCAAGTTAAAAAGACATCATGAAATTTTTGTGAAACTGGTTGATGAGCAGGTTAAAATGGAAAAATTTCCAGTTTTAAAGTCAACGATAAAATTATCAAGAAGCTTAAGAAGAACATTTTCAAAAATTGGAAAAAAAACAATTACCTCACAAACGGCCCTGAACATCGTTAACGCAATTTCAATAGATGAATTAAACAATATAGATTTATCGGCTACAGGTGAATTAGCAGCATATCTATCTGAATTTAGAAACGAAATTGCATTAGCAATTAGGGAAATAGCCATTTCTATTTGTAATATCTATGGCGATTTGGATATTTCCATGGAAATAATTTTAAAAGCCTGTGATTTGCGCGTTTCACCTGAAAATGCTAAGGAAATAAAATCAGTATTTGAAGAATTGAAGAAAATAAGAACAGAAAATGGTGAGCCAGGCAAGCCTGTTTTATCACCACCATCCCTATTTAAAGTATATGGAATAGGAAGGGCGATGTACAACAAAACGATATACGTTGTCATTTTTTCTGTGCCTGTTTTCCCACTTGCCAGATATGATTGTTTGCGTACAAATAAAGGATATTTATTTTTTAAAAAATTAGACCTTCACGTTTGGCAGATAGGTTGGAAGTTAGGCTTACCTATTTTGCTGCTTTGCTTACTTTTGGAAATAATACTTTAAAAGATTGTATTTTTGTTTTAACTGAATAGGCTTTTTGAGAAATTAACTAATCCTCTTTTTTTAATGACGTTGTCCAGGAATCCGATTTTATAAACAGGAGTAACATGAAAAGAATAATTAGTTTGGCACTCCTGGTGGCAACAATGGTTGTGGTTATTTATTCCTGTAAAAAAGATAAATCGTTGAATAATGATCAACTTTTGTATAGGGAAATAACAGAAAATGGATACAGCTATTATCAAAATGAAAAGCTATTAAATGGCATTTCTCCCAGCCCACATGGCTCATTTAAATTGAGGTTCAATTCCATTGCATCTGCAGTACTTGACAGTCTTGGTGAATTGCCAAAAGGAAGCATTTTTCCAAACGGTTCTGTATTGGTGAAAGAAGTTTATGAAAATGGTGCGCTCAGTTTATATGTTGTTATGAAAAAAAATTCTTCTGATAAAAATGAAGCTAGTGGATGGGTTTGGGCCGAGTATAATCCAGACGGGTCAGTGGATTACCCATTAGATAAAAAAGGGCAGGATTGTATTGGTTGCCATAGTGGAGGGTTGAGCCGGGACTTAACCAGAACATTTGATTTACATTAATTAAGATTTAAGTTTTATGAAAACATCTTTAACAATTTTAAGTATTTTCTTTTTTGTACAACTTTATGGGCAATCGCCTTCATATGATGTAACAAAAGTGGTGGTAAGCAAAACCATTGACTATGAGAATATGAATGACTCTACATTAAACCGTGGGTTTGCAGAGGTTTCTATCCTTTTAGAAAAATACGATGATGCAGCTGTATACTTATTGAAAGAGCTTGAGAAGAATCCGCAAAATGTAGTTGCGATTCAACGTCTTGGTTTTGTATATAGTGAAATGGGGCAAGCTGAAAAATCAATACCCTATTTCAATAAAGCAATTGAAATGATATCCAACCAGGATGTTTTTTATTACAATAGAGGACTTGCCTATTATCGAATGAAACAACCTGAAAAAGCTATTGAAGATTATTCTCAGGCAATTAAATTAAATGCTAATTCGGAACTTGCTTTTTACAACAGAGCGCTTGCATATGAAGATTTACGAAAATTTGAATTAGCTATAAAGGATTATGATAAAGACATACAAATAAATGGCGAACGAGCAAAAGTTTACAATAACCGAGGCAGGTGTTATATGGTTTTAGGACAATTGGATAAGGCTTTAAACGATGTCAATAAAGCATTGGAAATTGAGCCTCAGAAAGGAAATGCTTTTTATAATAGGGGGATTATTCATTATAAAAAAGGGGATGTAAAGAGTGCATGTGCTGATTTTGCAAAGGCTACAGAATTCGGAGATGATGCCACAGCATTAATTCAAAAATTTTGTAAATAGGAGTATTATTAATTAATACTCAATGCATAAATCGCAAAGCTCGCCAACCAATGATCACCCCCATAATTACCGCTGGTAACCATCGGTAATGTTTGCTGCAGAAATTTCTTCGCCGTTTCTTCAAATAATGATTTTGTTTTACTTGTTGCAGGAAGTGCTTTGGCAATTCCTTTCATGCACCAGGCTTTGCTTAATGACAAACCATCCAGGTGTACAATCTGTAAATCCGTACGATCACTCACCACCGGAAGCTGGATGATATTTTGAATACTTCTGCTTTCATAAAAAGCATCCAGCCATTTTGCGAAATCTGTTTTGTTGAGTATGCGACTCATTAGATCAGCTATTTCAAGACTTGGACTTAAAAAATCAGTACCATCCGGTTCGAGGTAAGCAGGTGTTGCCGTATTGTTCAAATAAAATGTTTTTGCTTTTTGTATAATCGCTGCTTCCAATGCAGTGTCTTTAGCAGTGCGTGCCCAGTCGAGCGCAAACACCAATCCAAACGCGGTGTTGGGATGCACGCCTGTACGATTAGGATAAGTTTGTTTTGGTAAAAAAATTTTCCAAAGATTAACAATCTCTGTTGTTAACGGTTGTAAGGA
>DAORKB010000275.1:0-3900 GCA_035439365.1 Bacteroidia bacterium | reverse complement strand
CACATGGCTTTAGAGAGCTGTTTTTTCATGGATATCTTTTTTAAACCCGTTTTTTATGTTGACATACTTTTTTAACGGGTATCGGTTTCTTGCAAATATATCCGCAACTTGAAGGAAAGTCAATAGATTGAAGGTTGGAAGACGTACGAAATGATTCATCCGAACGAAATAAGGGAGCAAATTGATCAATCAGGAGAAATTTAACTTGTCGGGGGTGTAAAATTCGGAGTAATACAACCTAAATTTTAAAAAACATTGAGACTTAAAGACAACTATTTATCTGTTGGACCATAAAAGATCGTAAAGAACTATGTGCCCTATGTGGCTATATTAAATCAAACCACATAGGTACATAGGTGAAACACAACCGCTTCGTTCGGAAAAAGAACAAAACAAATTAGATCCGAATCACCATGAAGAAGGAATAAATAGACGGGTAACACTCAAAATCCTGAAATAAAAAGAGCGTAATTTAAGAAATCACGCTCTTTTTATTTCTTTATAAGAAAAACCTAATTTTCATCACCACTATCCTTATACGTTCTTAGATTTTTTTGCTTTTCTTTATCTGTATTCAATGGTTTATCCGTTTTCACAATGGTCGTCAATATTTTTTTGTAACGTTCCTGATCATTTAACAAAGCAATTCCTTCTTTTAATTCTCTGTCATCTTTAAAAGATGCTTCCAAACGACCATTTTGGAAATAATAACGGGAAGCAATCTCTTCTTCTAAAAATTGTTTGATCTCGGGACCATACTTAATTAAATCCTCTTTTTTATTATGAATAATTTTTGATTTTAAAGCTTCAATATCTGCGCTGATGGCTTCAAAGTTTTTATCATCTTTTGCATCTGCTTTTAATTCTTCTATCGTTTTTTCGGTTCGGGTAGTGTAATCATAATCTTTACCATTGAGGTATTCGATAAAAGCATCATACTCTTCATTGGTTAATTTAAAATCTTTCGCTGCAACAATCGATGCATGTGAATTTCTATACTTTGTAGCATAATCAAAAATTAAATTTTTGGTAACCAGGCTAGCTAAGATGCTGCTGTATTTTTGTTGATCTACTTTTACATCCGGCGCTACACCTCCACCATCATAAACAATACGGCCATTTTTTGTTTTAAATGCAGTGATCAATGAGTCTGGTACTTTTGCAACGCTACCATCTTCATTTCGATGCGAATAATCCAATGCCTGAATACAACGTCCACTTGGCGTATAGTATTTAGCAACCGTTATTTTCAATTGTGCGTTGTAACTCAAAGGGCGGGTTTGTTGTACCAACCCTTTTCCATAAGAGCGTTGCCCGATGACAACACCTCTGTCCAAATCCTGTATGGATCCCGAAACAATTTCAGATGCTGATGCTGAACCACGGTCCACCAGTACAGCAATTGGAATGTTTAGATCAACAGGTACATTCAATGCTTTGTGTATTTTATCCCAATCTTTTACTTTTCCTCTGGTGCTTACCACATCGGTACCTTTATCTACAAAAATATTTACAATGTCAACAGCTTCTTTTAACAAACCGCCTGGATTTCCTCGTAAGTCAAACACCACCGATTTCAATTCCGGGTTTTTCTTCAGGCTTTCCAACGCTTCTTTTACTTCATTTGCAGCATTTTCAGTAAAGCCTGTAAGTTTGATGTATCCAATATTCTTTGAAATCATTCCGGAATATGAAACACTTTTGATTTTTATTTCTTCACGGCTGATTATTTTTTCAATTGGTTTCTTTTCTCCTTCGCGTTCAATAAGCAACTTAATGGTGGTACTAGCTTGCCCTTTTAAAAATTTGCTGATGTCTTCCGTTTTTTTACCTTTTGTATCAATGTCATTAATTTTTAAGATGCGGTCACCTGCTCTTAAATCTGCTTTTTGTGCAGGAAATCCTTCGTAAGGTTCAGAAACAACAACATAGTCTCCTTGCTGACGAATCAATGCGCCAATTCCACCATATTGTCCAGTGGTCATATAACGATAGTCTTCAATTTCCGATTCGGGTATATAATTCGTGTATGGATCAAGCGACTCCAGCATGTCATCGATTCCTTTTTTCATTAAGTCACCAGGGTTTGTTTCATCTACATAATAGATGTTTAATTCACGGAACAATGTGGCGAAAATGTCAAGGTTCTTAGATACTTCAAAGTAATTATCTACGAAACTAAAGGATATGATTGCATAACCACCGATTACCGCTGCGATAATGAATAGTTTAAATTTTTTAAGGCTTGCTTTCATAGTATTATGGTATTAAGATGCTTTCGTTTTATTATGCTACACATTAACTTTAAAAATTAAGGAACAGGATCATGTCCGCTACCTCCCCAGGGATGGCATTTTGAAACGCGTTTAAAGGTTAATACAATTCCTTTCAAAAAACCATGCTTTTTTAATGCTTCTATTCCGTAGCTTGAACAGGAGGGCTCAAATCTGCATGCCGGGCCCAAAAGCGGTGATATCGTGTACTGATAAAATTTTATTAGTCCTATAAATAAGTAATTCATTTATCTTCAGTTTTCGGGTAACGCTTTACTTCATTACCTAAACGAACCAATACCTCATTTATTTTTCCTTCTGTTTCCGCGTAATCAATTATGGTCTTTGATACATAAACCAATAAAAAGATTATTTTTTTCCCTTCTAATCGATCAATTAACAAATGTTTGTTTTTTCGGTATCCTTCCCGTATTAATCGTTTAATTTTATTACGGTCTACGGCTTTTTTGAATTTACGTTTCGGTACGCTGATAAGTATTTTTACCGGAGCTGTACTTTCCTGTATTTCCATCCAGCTTATTTTAAACGGAAAACCATTAAATGAGTTGCCTTTTTGCACAAGCTTATCAATTAATGGTTTACTGCATAAACGTTCGTCTTTGGAAAATGTTTGCATTTCCGTATAAAGGTAAAATTAATAACATTTTATCCCAACAAATTATGATAGGGATCTACTGGGAACAGATTAACGGTAAAAAACAGCCTTATTTGGCTTTGTTAACAACCGTAATGTATTGCTCCAATGCCATTGTCATGGAGGGTGCCTGTGTGGTAGGGGCCAGGATGTCGATTTTTAATCCTGCTTCTTTTACAGCCTGGGAGGTACTAGGGCCAAACACAGCGATTCTGGTTTTATTTTGTTTAAATTTTGGAAAATTCTTGTATAATGAGGTAATGGTTGAGGGGCTAAAAAACACCAAAACATCGTAATTTACATTTGCTAGATCACTTAAGTCGCTTGCTACAGTGCGGTACATAACAGCTTTGGTATACTTTATCTTTTGTTCTTCTAGTTTATCTGCTATTTCTTCTTTGTGAATATCCGAACAGGGTAACAAAAAGTTTTCTGTCTTGTGTTTTTTGATCACATCCATCAAATCTTTAATGGTTTGCTTCCCGTGGAATATCTTTCTTTTACGATAAAGCACATATTTTTGCAGGTAGTAGGCTGTAGATTCTGAAATACAGAAATATTTCATCGTTTCAGGTACGGTTACACGCATCTCCTGACACATTCTGAAATAATGATCCACAGCGCTTCGGCTGGTCATGATTACAGCAGTAAAATCCGGGATATTAATTTTATCCTTTCTAAAATCCTGGGCAGAAACACCTTCCACCTGAATAAAAGGTCGAAAATCAATCTTTACGTTGCACTTTTTTGCAAGATCAAAATAAGGCGACTTATCACCTTCAGGCTTGGGTTGAGTAACGAGTATAGTCTTAACTTTCAATTTTGTTGAGTTTTTAATGAAACAGGAACAAAACTTTCAATAATTACCTGGCTTTATGAAGCAATTCTTACCGTAAAAAACTGGGTAAAAATAACCAAAGGCACTATTTCAAGCGTGCAAAGATACAAAAATAAATAGAATTTGGAAACTCG
>DAORKB010000274.1:0-3966 GCA_035439365.1 Bacteroidia bacterium | reverse complement strand
GCAATGCAAATTGAATTCCCCCGTATTCCACTTCAGCCAATAACGGATCCTTTAACCGCTGCCAAAGGTGTAAAGCTTTATATGCTGCGTACAGATCTGAATCACCCTCACATCAGTGGAAACAAATTGTATAAACTAAAATATAACCTGGAAGCGGCTTCGAGAGCGAATAAAGGTTGTTTATTGACTTTTGGAGGAGCCTATAGTAATCATATAGCAGCGGTTGCAGCTGCCGGAAAAGTATATGGATTCAAAACCATTGGGATTATAAGAGGTGAACAACATGCGATCCTGAATCCTACATTGCAGTTTGCTACGGACCAAGGTATGCAGTTGGAGTACGTTTCCCGCGATTTATATCGTCAGAAGGAAATGTTGATGCGATATATAAAACAAAAATACGGCGAATCAAATTTTATTATTCCCGAAGGTGGAAGTAATGAACTGGGGGTTTTGGGGTGCCAGGAAATTACCAAACATATTCCCATTCATTTTGATCATATTTGTTGCCCTTGTGGTACAGGTACAACACTAACAGGCATTGTTCTTTCACTAAAGGATGTACAAAAAGCGCTTGGTATACAGGTGTTAAAGGCCAGTAATTATATTCACAACGAGGTGAAGCGTCAATTGGATATGGTTGGTCAACACCGAACCAATTGGTGCGTATGGGATAACTATCACTTTGATGGATATGCTAAAATAAAGGCAGAGCTAATTACGTTTATTGAACAATTTGAACACCGTCAGCGCATCCCGCTGGACCCCGTGTATACAGGAAAAATGATGTATGGATTGTACGATTTAATACGACAAGATCATTTTAAAAAAGGTGAGACGATTGTTGCTGTACATACTGGAGGGTTCAGAATAGGATGAAAGGATTTTGGGATGAATAGGATTCCTGGCAACTCTAATTCACAGACAACTGTTAAAAAAGCCTGATCAGGATGACGCTTATACAAATTTCTACGACGTAATTTTATAGCATGCATTTACGATTCAATTTTCAGCTTCTTTTACTTTTTATTGCTTTAGGGGCAAATGCTCAATCTGCAAAGCAGATGACAGCGGAACAATACATTGCCAAATTTAAAGACAATGCCATCAAGGAGATGGAATTATTTAACATACCGGCAAGTATAACACTTGCGCAAGGTATGCTGGAAAGCGGTAACGGGAACAGTGATTTGGCAACAGTAGCCAATAATCATTTTGGTATTAAGTGTCACAGTGGCTGGACAGGTGCAACATTTACAAAAGATGATGATGCAAAAGATGAATGTTTTCGGAAATATCCAACAGCATTAGATTCTTATACTGATCATTCTAACTTTTTAAGAACGCGGGATCGGTATGCAGCCTTGTTCGAACTGAAATGTACAGATTACAAAGGGTGGGCAAAAGGCTTGAAAAAAGTAGGATATGCAACGGATCCGAAATATACCAGACGTTTAATTGATCTTATTGAAGCATACAAACTTTATCAATATGATAAAGAAAATGAGCATCCACCGGTGTATGTAAAAAAAGAGAAAGATACTAAACCAGTAACAGCGAGTACATCCAAAGTTCCTGTTACAAAATTGGAAAAAACTTCGAAAGTTACTAAACCAGAACCTGTTGAGCGTCATATATCGCGTTCCATTCAGCAATTCCGTTTTATTAATTATGTGACGATACAACCAGGAGATTCCTTTGAAAAAATTGCCAGAGAAACAGATAAAGATGTCTGGCAGCTTTGTAAATACAACGATTTAAAACCCACGGATAAACTTATCGCAGGCGATCGCCTTTACCTGCAGCCCAAACGCAGAAAAGGAAAGGAAGAATTTCACGTTGTAAAGAAAGGAGAAACCATGCGTTCCATTTCACAGTTATATGCGATCAAACTCAGCTCACTTTATAAGAAAAACCGCATGAATGAAGGACAAGAGCCAAGAGTCGGAGAAACACTTTATCTCCGTCAGACAAAAAAAGATTCGTAAATTTACCACCCAAACCCTATATAAACTTTTGCTCCAAAATCGGAATGATAAACATCAGAATCCATTATTCTTTCAAAAATACCAACACCTACTAATACACCTTTTTTTCCTTGTGTTTTACAGAAAAAACTTTGCTCCAACTGTAAACCGGAAAGTGCACGTGGATCATCATCCATTCTTCCACTTGGTCTGGGAATGATGCGTATCCTGGTTTCAATTCCTGCTATTAAGGTCAGGTCAACTTGCACATAACACGAATTATTTAAATGATACTTGGCATTTACCCCTGGTGAAAGCAAAGTAATCCGTGCCCCTGTTATATTTTTCTCCTCCATGTATTTTTGGAATACCAGTCGCTCAACAAAGACACTTGGACCAACACTAAACTGTGGTGATTTTTCAATTTCATTTGAACTACAAAATTTTATACCCCCACCGGCAATCTTTGGTGATAATTCACCAAAAACCATAACGGAGCTATGAGACAAATTAATGGTTCGTTTGTCGTCGGAGACATACGCGTCATTTTGCGCGATTAATTGAGGCAAAAACAATACGAATGATAAGCTGAAGATAAGTACCTGTATTCTCATGAAACATTGGATTAAAGAGCTATATCTTCTACGTTTTTTAAGTTTTATTAGATGCAGTGTAATTCAAGATTTTATTAAAATATTCCTAAAATCCCAAGCCTTCATCTTGTTTTATTTTTAATTTTGGGAACTTTAAATTATTCTAAAATCAATTCAAACATTATGGGATTTATAGCAAACATTCAAGCGCGTCAGATACTTGATTCCAGAGGGAATCCAACCATCGAGGTAGATGTAATTACAGATCAGGGGGTAATGGGAAGAGCCGCTGTTCCGTCAGGAGCATCAACTGGAGTTCATGAAGCAGTGGAACTACGGGATAATGATTCAAATTACTACTTAGGGAAAGGTGTTTTGAAAGCTGTAAATAATGTAAATACTACTATCCGCGAGGAATTGAACGGAATGTATATTTTTGAGCAAAATGCTATTGATAAAAAAATGATTGCGCTGGATAGCACGGATAACAAAGGAAACATTGGTGCCAATGCTATTTTAGGGGTTTCTTTGGCATGTGCCAAAGCTGCTGCAGAAGAAGCTCGTCAACCATTGTTTCGTTATGTAGGTGGGATCAATTCTAATTTATTACCCATTCCGATGATGAATATCATCAATGGAGGATCACATGCAGATAACAGTATTGATTTTCAGGAATTCATGATTATGCCTGTTGGTGCCACTAATTTTTCAGACGCGATCCGTATGGGTACAGAGGTTTTTCATCATCTGAAAAAGGTATTAAAAGATAAAGGATACTCTACCAACGTAGGAGATGAAGGAGGGTTTGCACCTAATTTAAAATCAAATGAAGAAGCGATTGAATCTGTTTTAATGGCTATTGAAAAAGCAAAATACAAACCAGGGGTTGACTTTTTCATTGCGATGGATGCGGCTTCTTCCGAATTTTATATTGAGAAGGAAAACGTATATCATTTCAAAAAATCATCGGGAGATAAATTAACACCGGCTCAAATGGTTGATTTCTGGGCTGACTGGACAAAAAAATACCCAATTCTATCCATTGAAGACGGCTTGGCAGAAGATGATTGGAAAGGTTGGAAATTGTTGAGTGATAAAATAGGTAAAAAGGTGCAGCTGGTAGGTGATGATTTGTTTGTAACCAATGTAAACCGTCTGCAAAAAGGAATAGATCAGCAAATAGCCAATTCCATCCTGGTAAAAGTTAACCAAATCGGGACCTTATCGGAAACCATTGATGCGGTGCAGTTGGCACACATGAATTCTTACACATCTGTTATGAGTCATCGTTCTGGCGAAACAGAAGATTCAACCATTGCTGATCTGGCGGTGGCTTTAAATTGTGGACAGATTAAAACAGGTTCGGCTTCCCGCTCTGATCGTATGGCTAAATATAACCAACTACT
>DAORKB010000273.1:0-3995 GCA_035439365.1 Bacteroidia bacterium | reverse complement strand
AACCGAATTTCAATGATGGTGGATGGTGTAATTAAAGCATTGGACTCACCTGTAAATCTTAAAAAACAATTTAAGGCGGAATCCATGGATGACGTATTTTTTGAACTGGCAAGAGGTGCAAAACGCAAGGCAGACTAATTGTAACAAGCATGAAACAGTTTTTAACATTCGTAAGAAAAGAGTTCAAGCACGTGTTTCGCGACCGCAAAACACTGTTGATGTTGTTCGGTTTACCTATCGTTCAAATCTTATTGTTTGGATTTGCGTTGACAAACGAAATAAAGAATACAAAAATTGTCGTATGCGATTATGCGAAAGATATTTCATCACAACAACTCATCGAAAAACTGGAGGCAAGCAGCAATTTTGAAATTGAAAAATCGCTGCTGAGCCATCAGCAAATTGAGGCTGCTTTTCGTGAAGGGAAAATTAAACTGGCTGTGATCTTCCCATCCAATTTTAATAAGGATCTTACCCATCTGAACAAAGCCCAGGTGCAGCTTATTGCTGATGCTTCTGATCCAAACACGGCAAATACGCTTAGCAATTTTGCAACTTCCATTATTATCGATTATCAGCAGCAACTAAATGTAAATGCAACGATACCTTACCGGATCCAACCAGAGCTAAGAATGTTATACAATCCTGAATTGAAAGGCGCGCCCAATTTTGTTCCCGGTGTAATGGCGCTGGTATTAATGCTGGTTTGTGTGATGATGACTTCCGTTTCCATTGTAAGAGAAAAGGAAAAGGGAACCATGGAAATACTATTGGTATCTCCTTTTAATCCGTTTCTGGTAATCGTTTCCAAGGCGGTTCCTTATTTGGTACTTTCGTTATTGAATCTGATTATTATTTTGTTATTAAGTGTTTTTTTATTGGACATGCCCATCAATGGAAGCGTATTTTTATTGTTTGCAGAAAGTACCTTGTTGATTGTAACTGCGCTTTCCTTGGGACTGTTGATTTCCAACACCACGGATTCCCAGCAAACAGCTATGCTGATCTCTATGATGGGCATGATGTTACCGACGATGTTATTCGCAGGATTTATGTTTCCTCTGGAAAATATGCCGGTCCCTTTGCAAATCATTTCAAATGTTGTACCCGCTAAATGGTATTACATCATTGTAAAAGCGATCATGATAAAAGGATTGGGTTTTCAGGCAGTGTGGAAGGAAACACTTATTCTATTGGGGATGACCTGCATTTTGCTTGGGATCTGTCTTAAAAAATTCAAAATTCGTTTAGCATGAGGACACTGAAATTTTTACTGCAAAAAGAATTCAGGCAGATATTGCGTAATAAAACATTGTTACCCATGATATTTGTGCTGCCTTTGGTTCAGTTGCTGATATTACCTTTGGCGGCTGACTATGAGGTTAAAAATATTTCCATTTCTATTGTTGATCATGATCATTCCGCCTATGCACGGGAGCTTGTTTCCAAAATCTCAGCGTCTGGCTATTTTAAAATAAACGATTATGGAAGCTCCTATAACAATGCGTTTAGGCAATTGGAAAGAGATCGATCCGATTTAATTTTGGAAATTCCGCAAGGGTTTGAAAAGAATATTGTTCGGGAAAATATGCAGAAAGTGTTTATTGCCGTAAATGCTATTAATGGTGTAAAGGCCAATCTTGGTGGAGCTTATTTGAACCGAATCATTATGAATTATAATAATGACATTCGTTTGAAATGGATTCAACCACAACGTTTCAGCATGGCCCCAACAATAGAGATTGCATCCTCCAACTGGTTCAACCCTTTTATGAATTACCGTTTTTTTATGGTGCCAGGTATTTTGGTGGTATTGGTGACGATGGTTTGTGTGTATATGTGTTCGTTGAATATTGTAAAGGAAAAAGAAGTAGGAACCATCGAACAAATAAATGTGACGCCAATAAAAAAGTATCAGTTTATACTTGGGAAATTAATTCCTTTTTGGATCATGGCAATGGTGGTATTTAGCATTGGTTTATTTGTAGTGGCACGTCTTATTTATGGAATCGTTCCTTTGGGAAGCATTTTACTGTTGTATGGTTTTTTAGCGGTATATCTTGTTGCTTTGCTTGGATTGGGACTATTGATATCGACCTATTCCGAGACACAGCAACAAGCGATGTCTGTTGCATTTTTCTTTATCATGATTTTTCTGCTGATGAGTGGACTCTTTACTCCCATTGACAGTATGCCTGGCTGGGCAAGAGTAATTGCCGGCTGCAGCCCGGTAACCTATTTTATCGAAGCCACGCGCATGATCGTATTAAAAGGGAGTGGCTTTCAGGATGTAAAAAATCATATGGGTATTATTGTCATATTTGCATTCATTTTTAATACCTGGGCCATTATAAATTATAAAAAGACGAGTTAGATTTGGGTAGAATAGTATTATGGTCTATTCAAATTGGTGATAATTTGTGCGTTGTGTTAGTTCGAGCGGAGTCGAGAACTGACACAACGCACATTTCATCGGTTTGCAAACTGTATCCCACTTTATTAAAAAAACTATATTTGAGCCATAAATTTAACAAAGATGATTTTAGAACATGCTATTCTTTTTGTAAAGCCCGGAAAAGAAAAAGAATTTGAAAGTGATTTTAAAAAGGCTGGTCAATATATAAGCAGGATGAAAGGCTACCGGGGGCATACCTTGCAGAAATGTTTGGAACAATCAAGTAAATATCTTCTTTTGGTGAAATGGGAAAAGCTGGAAGATCACACGATAGGTTTTCGGGAATCAACCGAATATTTGAAGTGGAAAGAATTATTGCACCAGTATTATGATCCGTTCCCTATTGTTCAACATTTTGAAACGGTGATTGATTTTGAGGATTAAATTCTTTTTTTTTCATAAAATCATCCAGGTTCTTTCGTGCCTGTAACCTTACTTTTTGTTTAAATGCATTGGTCCATCCGAACAATAAACCGGGTAAACCTATCGCTTGCCGTGTCCATGAATAAAAATTAAAATGATCCCTGTGGCTTTTTATTTTACCGTTTTCAAAAGTGAATTCAGCTTTTATTTTATTGAAAACTTTTCTGTTTGTTTTTGAAAACGAATAAGAGGCGTTCCACTGGGCACTTCCTTTTTGCTCGTCGGCTGCAATATGACGAAATTCAATTTGGAGATCTTTTCCACGGATGCAAAGCATTTCCCACATCGCTTTTACTTCTGATCCATCGAGATTGATAAATACTTCATCACTAAAGGTTGCTTGATCAGCATAACAGCTTTGCATGGTTCTATAGTCGCGATTTTGAAATGCGGTGTAAAAAGTAGTCAGAAGTTGTTCATTGGCTGTCTTCATGGAGATGAAGATACAACTTTTTACAACCTGACAGGTTCATTTTTATGCCGGAACCTGACAGGTTTATATTGGTTATAAATCATAATAAAATGATTTAACAGACTTGCTGAACTTGCTGTTCAATGTTGCAAAAGAAAAATCGACCTCATTGGAGTTCTCGTTATTTAGCACACCACGAAAACCAACTCCAAACTGTTTTTTTGGATATTCCTTCACACAGTTCATCAATTAAGTGCCAAAGGCAATAATTATTTCAAGATTACAAATGGAACATCCCTCGGCTTTTCAACACCGTTATACCGGATTTTCAGATTTACAAAATAAGTGGATTTCCGTTCCCAGTCGGCTTCAATTGTATCTGTATCTAAGCTGTCGAGCTTCAAATAGGTGATGCTTGTTCCGGTTTTTGTTTCATTCGGATCAGTAATGGCCGGTCCGGGATCATCCGTGAATATCCTTAATTGATATGGCGTTAAATCCTTAATCAACAGAATGTTTCTCGGAGCATCATCCATATTCGGGTTGTATACTTCCTTAACACTGTCATTTATTTTGTAATACAATTTCATTTGATCAAATTTGTAGGCTCCTGGTGTATTTGAATTGAGAAGATCATCCCCATGCACATTTTTATAGGAAACGGATAAATTACAATCAAGAACAAAACCATGAATCAGTTCGTCG
>DAORKB010000272.1:0-4046 GCA_035439365.1 Bacteroidia bacterium | reverse complement strand
CAAGGGAGTTTTTTTATAATACTGTTACTTTATTAAAGGTATGATGCATAACAATTAATCATAAAACCACTGTTACATACTAATTTCTAATTTTCTTTATTTCTTATTTTCTTATTTCCAAAATAACATTTGCTTTATCATTTCAAAAGTTTACATTTGTCGTCATTTAATATAGAAAACATGAAAATTGTAATAGCAGGTGGAACCGGACTCATTGGAACATATTTAAACGATAGATTTTCTGAACAGAGTGATAATGTTTTAATTGTTTCGAGAATCAAAGGTCATGTTTTCTGGGATCATCAAGAATTGATAAATGCGTTAGAAGGAGCTGACTTGTTAATTAATCTGGCAGGTAAAACAATAAACTGCCGGCACACAACTAAAAACAAAGCTGCGATTTTAAAATCGAGAATTGAAACTACAGATATACTTGGTAAAGCTGTACTTGCTTGTAATAATCCTCCACGATTATGGATTAATGCAAGTGCATCAGCCATTTATAGTGCCGATGTAAAAGAACCTGCCATCGAGAGTTCAACTCAATTGGCCAATGATTTTCTCGCTGATGTTGTGAAAGAATGGGAGAAAAAGTTTTTTAGTTTTCAACTTTCTCAGACTCGTCAGTTAGCTTTACGTACTTCAGTGGTTTTAAGCAGTAACGGAGGTGCATTTGTGCCCTTAAGTTTATTGACAAAATTTGGGTTAGGAGGAAAACAAGGATCAGGGAATCAAAAATTTAGTTGGATTCATATTGAAGATTATTATCGGTTGATATTATTTTTAATGAATAATCCACTTAAAGGCATTATTAATTGCACATCGCCCCATCCCATATCAAATTCCGAATTAATGTTGGCATTTCGTAAATGTTATGGTGTAAAGTTTGGTTTACCCGCACCTGCATTTGCGATAAAAATAGGTGCCGCAATCATTGGAACTGAAAGTAGTTTGTTATTAAACAGTTCATGGTTGTATCCCCAATCTCTTCTGAACTCGAATTTTGAGTTCAAATTTCCATTTATCGAAAATGCTATTACAGATTTAATGTATAAATAATATATACCAAAATATTAACCCTATTATTATTGTAAAACAATATTTATGACCAAGGTAAATAATAAAAAGAAAACAGGTTTTTTTTCGCGATTAGGTCGTATCGTGCGAAATTTGATATTAATTTTCTTTGCTTCAAGCATTAGTTGGGTCATTTTAGCCCGGTTTATTCCAGTTTTTATTACTCCTTTAATGGCTATTCGTACTGTAGAGTCAATATTTGATGGTAAAACACCAAAGAATTCAAAAAAATGGGTACCGATTGAAAAAATTTCACCCAATATGATACAAGCAGTTGTTACATCCGAAGATAACCTGTTTTTAAAGCATCATGGTTTTTCATTCGAAGATATTTCAAAAGCCATTAAACACAATCAAAAAGGAAAAAGGATAAGAGGCGGAAGTACCATTTCGCAGCAAACGGCCAAAAACGTATTTCTATGGCCCCGTCGGTCGTACCTTCGTAAAGGATTGGAAGCTTATTTCACGGTTTTAATTGAACTTATCTGGTCCAAGGAAAGAATTATGGAAGTTTATCTCAATGTTATTGAAATGGGTGATGGAATTTATGGAGTTCAAGCTGCCTCTTTAGAATATTTTGGCAAAAATGCTTCGGAGTTAAATAAATCGCAAGCCGCTTTGATTGCAGCCTGTTTGCCAAATCCCCGAAAATACAATGCAGGGAATCCCTCAGGCTATATTCAACGCCGAAAATCCAGAATTGTGAGTTTAATGGGTAAAATTGAAAAGGTTAGTTTCGAGAAGAAAGACGACAAAGTAGTGAATCAATCTAAAAAGAAAAGCAAAAGATGAACAGAAATATACAATATGTCGATTGGGGTTTAATAGAGTACAACCAGGCCTGGGAACGTCAGGAATTAATTTTCCATAACACCATCGAACGAAAATTGAACGGTCAAACCACCGACAACATGCTCATTTTCTGTGAACATCATCATGTTTACACACTCGGAAAAAGTGGCGATGAACATAATCTGCTTTTAAATTACATCCAGTTGCAGGCCAAAGATGCACAATTCGTTAAAACCAATCGTGGTGGCGATATTACTTACCACGGTCCGGGTCAATTAGTCGGATATCCAATTTTCGACCTGGAGAATTTTGGGATGGGATTGAAACAATATATATATGCAATGGAAGAATGTATCATAATTCTATTGAAAAAATATAATATTAATGGCGATAGAATGGAAGGTGCAACCGGCGTTTGGTTAGATTCGAAATTAAAAACAGCCCGAAAAATCTGTGCAATTGGTGTGCGAAGTTCTCGTTTTGTTACAATGCATGGCTTCGCTTTAAATATAAATACAGATTTATCTTATTTTAATCACATCAATCCATGCGGTTTTATTGATAAAGGTGTAACTTCAATGGAGCAAGAAACAGGAAGGAAAATCGATCTGATAAAACTGAAATTCGAATTGAATTCAATATTCATTGATTTATTTAAATAAATTTCAAAAATATTTTCTCCAACTAGGTCTTGATATTCAATCAAATAGGGAAAAATTATGTTTTACAGCAGAAAATAAAGGAAAAAACATTTGGATGGTAATAAAAAAGTACCTACTTTTGCACCCGCTTAGAGAGAAAAGCACACCACACTAAAAAGAAAAAGCCGGAACGTATGTAAGCAACTACAATCGTAAGGTTTTGAAAAAAGGGAAAGAAAAAAAGATATATTTTTTTTTGAAAATGTTTGGTGATAAATAAATTTGTATTATCTTTGCAACCCGTTTCGCTTCAAAAATTACGAACACGAAAAGGGCAAAAAAGCGAAACAAAAAAAAGTCATTCAGTCGGGAGCGGCAGAATAACCACACAAGAAGTCTTGAAACAAAAACGCACTGTGAAGTGTGTCACCAAAAAACCTTCAAAAGGAGTAAGGGGTTTCGAGCAACGATCTTTGAGAATACATGAACAACAAATAATGTAGTATAAGAAAGGGAACATTTCTTAGAATGCGGAATGAGAATTCCGACATTCAATTTTTATACCACGTCAATTTTCTACAACAAATAAATTCAAAACAAGATAGCATCCGAGCAAATAAAAAAAAAGATACAACGAAGAGTTTGATCCTGGCTCAGGATGAACGCTAGCGACAGGCCTAACACATGCAAGTCGAGGGGCAGCACAAAGTAGCAATACTTGGTGGCGACCGGCGCACGGGTGAGTAACACGTATGCAACCTACCTGTAAGCGGGGAATAACCCGGAGAAATTCGGACTAACACCGCATAATACTGAATTACTGCATGGTTTTTCAGTTAAATATTTATAGCTTACAGATGGGCATGCGTATGATTAGATAGTTGGTAGGGTAACGGCCTACCAAGTCAACGATCATTAGGGGTTCTGAGAGGAAGGTCCCCCACACTGGTACTGAGACACGGACCAGACTCCTACGGGAGGCAGCAGTGAGGAATATTGGTCAATGGTCGGAAGACTGAACCAGCCATGCCGCGTGCAGGAAGAAGCATCTATGGTGTGTAAACTGCTTTTGTACGGGAAGAAACACTCCTACGTGTAGGAGCTTGACGGTACCGTAAGAATAAGGATCGGCTAACTCCGTGCCAGCAGCCGCGGTAATACGGAGGATCCAAGCGTTATCCGGATTTATTGGGTTTAAAGGGTGCGTAGGCGGACCCTTAAGTCAGTGGTGAAAGTTTGCAGCTCAACTGTAAAATTGCCATTGAAACTGAGGGTCTTGAGTGTAAATGAGGTAGGCGGAATGTGTTGTGTAGCGGTGAAATGCTTAGATATAACACAGAACACCAATTGCGAAGGCAGCTTACTGGGATACAACTGACGCTGAGGCACGAAAGCGTGGGGATCAAACAGGATTAGATACCCTGGTAGTCCACGCAGTAAACGATGAATACTAGCTGTATGCGATATACTGTATGTGGCAAAGCGAAAGCGTTAAGTATTCCACCTGGGGAGTACGTTCGCAAGAATGAAACTCAA
>DAORKB010000271.1:0-4085 GCA_035439365.1 Bacteroidia bacterium | reverse complement strand
TTACAGGTGAGTCCAATGCTTTAATTACACCATCCACCATCATTGAAATTCGGTTACAATACTCCGCTTCATCCATATAATGCGTTGTAACAAATACGGTGATACCGTTTGCAGAAGCGTTATAAATCAGATCCCAGAACTGCCGGCGTGTTACAGGGTCCACACCACCTGTGGGCTCATCCAGAAACACAATTTTAGGCTGATGAAGAATGGCCACGGAAAAAGCCAATTTTTGCTTCCATCCCAATGGCAATTCGCCTACAAGCTTTTTTGTCTGATCCTGCAATCCAAGCTGCTCAATTAAAGTCTCGCTTTTTTCTTTCAATTGCTTATCCGACAACCCGTAAATCCCACCAAAAAACTGAATATTTTCTTTTATGGTCAAATCTTCATACAAGGAAAACTTTTGACTCATATAGCCGATGTGTTTTTTTATTTGCTCCGTTTCTTTGTAAATATCATACCCTGCGATGGTTGCAGAACCTGAAGAAGGAACCGAAAGACCGCACAACATGCGCATGGCGGTTGTTTTACCTGCACCATTGGCACCCAAAAAACCAAATATTTCCCCGGCTGCTACCTCAAATGTAATTTCGTTGGTCGCTATAAAATCGCCAAAGCGCTTGGTCAGTTTATTGGTTTGTATAACTGTTTCTGCCATGTCAGGAACGCATAAGTTTAATAAAACAATCTTCTATTGTTGGCTCGATCAGCTTGCATTCCAATGATTGATATCCTTTGCCAACTAACGCTTTCATCAACGCTTCATTTCCATTGTTTTGTTTAAATGAAACATGTAAATATTCTCCAAAAGCAAAACAAGTGTTTACGAGCTGATGTGTGCGTAGTTCATTTAATAAGCTATTCATATCCGTTGCTTTGATTGCATATAACTGTTCAGGATATTGCTTAACAATAGTATCAGGTGTGTCAATGGATAAAATTTTACCATCCTGAATCAAAGCGATCCGATCGCATAAGTTTGCCTCATCCATGTAAGGGGTGGAAACCAAAATGGTAATTCCTTGTTCTTTTAGGTTTTTCAGCATTTCCCAAAACTCTCTTCTGGAAACAACATCCACACCGGTAGTGGGTTCATCCAAAAACAAAACGCTGGGTTTGTGAATCAAGGCACAGCAGAGCGCCAGCTTTTGTTTCATACCACCCGAAAGCTTACCTGCACGTCTTGATTTAAAAGGTTCAATCTGCACATAAATGTCTTTTATCATCTCGTAATTTTCGCCGATACTGGTATTAAAAACCGTTGCAAAAAAATCCAGGTTCTCTTCAACTGTCAAATCCTGGTAAAGTGAAAACTTGCCAGGCATGTATCCCACTTTATTCCGAATGATTTTATAATCTTTGATAATATCATGTCCGTTTACAGTGGCCGTGCCGGAATCTGGGAGCAGCAAGGTGGTGAGGATCCTGAAAATGCTGGTTTTCCCAGCTCCATCAGGACCAATCAATCCAAACAATTCCCCCTTCTCTACAGAAAAAGATACGTCTTTCACCGCAGCGACGCTTCCTTTGTTATAGCTTTTTGAAATGGTATTTAAAACAACATCTGCCATTGGTTTAAAATTTTACTTCTCCATACATCCCTATTTTAAAAGTTCCATCATTGATCACATTTACTTTAACAGCATACACCATGTTTGCGCGTTCATCTTTTGTTTGAATGGTTTTCGGTGTAAACTCAGCTTTATCATTTATCCAGGTAATCTTTCCGGTTACTTCTTTGAAACCATCTTTTCCATCATCTGTTAATACTTTTACCTCCTGATTTAGTTTTAGTGTAGGAAGTTGATTACCGGTTACATAAACCCGCAAAATAATGGTGCGTAAATCTGCGATTTTGTATAAAGGTTTTCCAGGAGCTGTCATTTCATTGGCTTCTGCATACTTTCCCAATACAGTGCCTGATACAGGATTCACGATGCGACATTTTGAAAGCTGATCCTCCGTCTGCTCAATTTGAATTTGCAAAGGAACGGCATCATTGCTAATTCCCTGAGAAGAAATACCCAAGACAGATTTTTGTGCGTCAATCTGTTTCTTTATCACCTCCAATTGTGTATTCACATCATCCAGTTGTTTTGTTGTTGCTGCATCGGCCTTCACGAGGTTGCTCACTCTTTTTTGTTCCTTTTCTGCAGCCATTTGTTGTTCTTCCAGCGAAGCAAGCTGGGCGCTCACATCAGGGCGCTTACTCAGCAATGCCGTAATTTGCGCCTGCAGTTGTTTTTTCTTTAAGAACAATTGCGTACTGTCTATAAAACCAATTACCTGATTGGAACTTAATGTTTGCCCCTCTTCCACATTAAATTGTTTGATGGTGCCACTTACCTCCGAAGAGATAATTGTTTCTTCTGCTTCAAAAGTTCCTGAAGCATCGAAATCTGCTTTTTTATTGGAGCAGGATGCCAGAACAATCAATGAAACAAGGAGTATCGATTGTGTATAAAAATTTTTCATTGGTCGAATTTATTTTTTGTTGGTATCGTTATTTCTAATTTCCACTTATTGTTTGTGTCGTGTATTGTGTCATTAATAACTGCAGTTGATGCATTAGTTTATTTTGTTTTGCCTGATCCTCAGCATTTACATAATTCACGTAATCTATCGTAGTAATGGTTCCGTTTTCCAGCTGTGCATTTGCAGTTGTTTTGATACTGGTTCGCAGGGATAATATCTCTTCATCTGTTTTTATTAATTCTTCTATTTTATTCAACTCTGCCTGTTGTTGCGTTAATGATAATTGCGTGTTGAATAAAAACACTTGTCGCTGCACCTCCACTAAATCCTGATTGATTAACACGATCCTTTTCTCTTTTTTAAATGTATAAAAGGTTGATAGGTTCCAATTCAATCTTAATCCACCGATATAATAAAAATCGAAATCCGGGTTTAACATGTTTAAAGCGGGTTTACCGTAACCGCTTTGTATGAACAATGAAAGTCGTGGAATCGTTCTCGCAGTAATTAATTTCTCCTGAGCGGAGAACGTATTTTTTTGAGCATCAAACATGCGAAGTTCAGCACGATTAATGGTTAGCAGTGTACCTTTTGTTCGAGGTGTTTGAAAAGTTGTATTTTCTGAAATTGGCTTATTAATTAACAAACCAAGCATGTGTAGATATCCTTTCCGATTCGCTTTTAATTCAATGCTACGTTGATCTGCTTTCAGCAACTCGGCTTTTAAAATATTCACACTGCTTTTTAAAGCAGTGCCATTTGAAAGTGCCGCATTGGTTTTATCAATTGCACTTCGAATATCTTTTTTTAGCAATTCGACTTGTTGTAGTTGTGCATCGATCAACAATGTTCCAAAATACAACTGATTCACCCGCTCTTTTAATTTATAAAGCTCTACCTCTAGTTTTTCCTCCTCCACAGCCGTATTATTCTTGATCAATTGCTTTTGCTGATTGATAACTAATACATCCGTTAAAGGCTGATTGAGTTCCCCGTAAATTTTATACTGATCTTTTGTGGGAATAGGAATGGACATACCAGGTAAAGCGATAGGAACCTGTGTAACGTCCGACTGGTAAGTTGCCTGCCCGTTTATACTCAATTGCGGTAAATAGCCTTTGGTTGCATTATCCAACGTATAGGATGCTGTTTTTAAGATCAGTTCCTGCTGTTTGATGAGCGGGTAATTTGCTTTAGCAAAAACATAACAGGAATCCAGATTTAATTGCTCCTGCGATTTCACTTCCGATGCGGAACAAATCAGTAAGCAAAAGCAAAGTTGCCTGTAGATTGCATGTACATTGTTTTTCATCTTATTCATTTTTAATCATTTGTTCTCGACTCCGCTCGAACTGATACCAAAACACAGTGAATGCATCTTTAGCAAAAAGCATTAGCGGATTCATGCATTTATTTTACTTTATACATCATTTTGATCCATTGCGGAATAAGCTTTTTCCGCTGTTGCATCAATTCCATAAAATCCTGCTCTTTTAAGTCTCCCAGATGACTCAGCATGGGTCGACCGATGAAAGGAAAAAGAATCATCCCTACCATGTTCATTAAAAAATGTAAGGGATGCATGGGTGCTATTTTCCCTTTTTTCA
>DAORKB010000270.1:0-4100 GCA_035439365.1 Bacteroidia bacterium | reverse complement strand
TGGCTTTAGGACGCATCAATGAAAATGCAAGCTCCAAACAAAAAATTGCAAATGCTAAATTGATCAAATCTGAAGTTGATCGCACCATTGCACTTAACCCCAAACAAGCAGGTGCTTATCACATACTTGGCAGATGGCACCGCACAATTGCCGGATTTAATATGATTGAGAAAGCAATGATCAATTCTTTTTTTGGTGGTGTTCCTCCTGGCGGGTCTTATGATGATGCAGTAAAAGCATTTATGACAGCAATTGGCATTGAACCAAAATCGATGATTCATCAGTATGAATTGGCTGTAACGTATCACGAAATGGGAAAAGATATTGAGGCGAAATTGTGGTCAAAAAAAGCATTGGAAATAGCACCTGTTAGCCCTGACGATAAAAAAGCGAAAACGGATTGTGAAGCGTTGCTGAAAAAACTGGACTAATTAAAGTTACGCTGAATTGATTTTGATTGCTTACATGTTTCGTTTAAAGATTTTTTTCCTTTTATTTTTCATTACATGTTCAATTGCTGCACAGGAGCTTTATTTTAAACCTTCTTTAGCATTTCAGAATATTCTTTCCAATGAAACATATAAGACTTTTCAGGATAGCAAAGGAGTTATTTGGGCATGTACCGATGGTGGTATAAACCGTTATGATGGGAACTCGACAACCAATTTTACAAAAAAAGACGGGCTGGTTGAAAACACTGTTTTTAAAGCATATGAAGACAGAAAAGGGAGGATTTGGTTCTCCTCAGTGTCGGGTATGCTTTGTTATTATGAAAAAGATTCTTTTCATTCGATAGCGGCAAACCCTGAGCTGAAGATACTTGGAAGGTCCTTTTCACACCATTCGTTTTTTATTGGTGAAAAAGACACCTTGTATTTCTGTACGAATGGTTTTTCAGGTATTCTTAAAATTCCACCTCAGAATAATTATAAAACGGTCATTCCTTTAAATACGAAGGAAATGCAACAATCATTTTATGGTCTCTTCACAAACCCATTAAAACCAAATGAAGGAATTTTAACAAATAGTGGATGTTATAATTACCAAATCGACCATTTTACTCAACCACTTTGGTGGGATAATAAAACATATAACATTAACCGCAAGTCCCCTTATAGGGGTTACAATAATTTATGGAGAGCTGCTCTAAATGTTCAGGGAAATACATTTTATGCTCCATGCGGGTTGGATTTAGCGGTGATAAAGAAAAATGAAACGGTTACACAAAACTATTATTTTAAACAGGAAATTATTGCTATCTATCCTGACCATGAAGGCGATCTATGGGTTTTATGTTACAGAGGAGGTGGATATTTGTATAAAAAAGGAGACTTAACATCAAAACCAATTCATTTTCTGAATAATTTATCAGTGAGTTCGATAATGATTGACAGAGAGGGTACTATTTGGGCCACAACTCTGGAAAAAGGCGTATTCATTTGCAATAGCAAAAATGTATTAGCAATTCCTAACAATGAAAACGATCAAATAAACACGTTACAAGTTGATACAAACCGTTTGTTAGTTCCTTATTTTTCGAAACAACTCATTTTCTTTTTCAAACATGATAGCATTTTAAAAGATACAGCAAAGTGCGTTTTTGCTCCGGAACACTTTTTACGTGGCTATTATCAAAAGAAAGATTATTTTTATTATAATGTACCTGGGGCGAATTTTTATGTTTCAGTTAAAAAAAATACAGTTTCAGCAAAATTATCACTTAGTACGGCGCTTGAAATAAAGGAATATATTCCTTACAAGGGAGACACTGTTTTAGGTCCCTCGTTTACTAACCTTGCCGTATTTTACCACAAAAAAAAAATTGCTTCGTTAAAAACACCGTTTATTCTTAGCTGTGCAAAAAATCTTCAGGATGGAACCGTACTAATTGGCAGCAGAGACAATAAGGGAATATTTGAATTTAAGAACAATCAATTCATCCCCTATTATCCGCATCTGGAACAGCTGAAGATTCGTATAAATGCAATGGCAGAAGACAAACGTAAGCGATTGTGGCTTGCCACCGAAAATGGTTTGATGTGCCTTGATGAGAAAAAAGTTTTACATGAATATAAAAAGAAAACCGATCCATTAAGCTTAAAAATAAATTCGCTTGCAGTTGATGAAAACGGAAATATCTGGTGCTCAAACGGGAATAGCTTAATCTGCATGCAAGCCAATAGTGACTTGGAGAATCCATCAATTAGGATCTTTAATTCAAATCACGGCATACCTGATACGCGCATCGATAGACTTGCTGCATTTGATAACAGGATCTTTTGTGCCACAAAGGATTACTTATTTTACTTTAAAAATGATGCACTGAAAAAAAACACACAACCACCATTAACACAATTAAAATCTATTTACATAAATGGTATAGAGCACTCCTTTTCAGACACCTTAACTATTTCTCATGATCAAAACAACATTGTTGTAGAAGCAACCTCCAGTACATACAAATCAAACGACTCCATAATTTTCTTTTACAAATTAGAAGGATATAATGACAAATGGCAACGTTCGAATAAAGGAAATATACAATACACCAACCTTGATCATGGTTCCTACAAATTACTCGTTTGCAGCGTAAATAATGATGGTGTAAAAGGAGGGCCCACATCACTTAAATTAATAATTGAGCGCCCATTTTGGTACACCTGGTGGTTCATTTTAGTAGAAATTGTTGCTATAGTTATCACGTTTTATTATTTCCTTACTATCTGGAGGAAAAGAATTGAAAAAACAGAACAGGAAAAAACAAAGGTGAATCAAAAAATTGCGGAATTCAAAATGACTGCACTCCGCTCACAAATGAATCCTCACTTTATCTTTAATGCGATTGGTTCTATCCAACATTTTATTTTACAAAATGAAGCTAAACAGTCCTACAACTACCTCGCGAAATTCTCCATGCTTATTCGAAACATTCTGAATAATTCCAGGGAAGAATACATTTCTCTTGAACAGGAGATCACCACCTTACGACTTTATATTGAGCTGGAGCAAATACGTTTTGAAACACCTTTTCATTTTATCATAGATGTTGATGAAACACTTGATCTGGAAATGGATATTCCTACCATGCTCATTCAGCCTTATGTTGAAAATTCAATCTGGCACGGTTTAATGCCAAAAGCAACAAAAGGTATTCTGGAGCTTCTATTTAAAAAGATAGACGGAGAACTACATGTTACTATACGCGATAATGGAGTTGGCAGAAAAAAGAAGGATCCATTACAAAAACATATTTCCAGAGGGATGTCTATTACGGAACAACGCATAGAAACGCTTGAATCTACCAGTCAAAAGAAGTTTAAAACAGATGTTGTTGACTTAAAAGATGAGCAGGGAAACCCTATCGGAACAGAAGTTAATATTATTATACCGATGCATTGATTTTTTAAATTTAAAAAATTATGCCCATATTAACAGCATCCATGAATTATCGTATTTTTACTACCTATATTGACTAGCTGGAATGAAGCGATTTATTTTTATTTGTTTTCTTATCCTTACATTAAATAATTTTGCTCAGGAGTTATCTTTCGAAAATCTTCAATTAAAAGGGCTCCCTTCATCAGAAGTACATCAAATTGCACAGGATAAAGATGGTTTTATCTGGATGGCCACAGATGCCGGTTTATGTAAGTATGATGGAAACAAACTAATTACCTATACTGTAAAAGATGGGATCAGTGAAAATGTAGTATTAAAAATAAGAAAGGATAATAAAAAACGGCTTTGGTTTTTAACACTCTCAGGATACTTCTTTTATCTTGAAAATGGACGCTTCATTCAAATTGCAGCAAACGACGAATTAATGAAACTGTTTACAACGTATCCCCTCGATTTTATGGTGAGTGAAAAGGATACCCTATTTATTTGCAATGGAGGAAAGTATCTATTTGCAAAAGTACCACCACAGAATAATTACAAAACTGTTATTAAACAATATGACACTCTTTGCAAACAAAACATCAGGCATTTTTTTATACAAAATAAAACAAACCCTAAAGAAGCAGTTGCCTTACAAAGTAACTCTATCTTGTCAAAAGATTCGACTTTTAAATTTTATATCATCGATAGCATTGTTACTG
>DAORKB010000269.1:0-4157 GCA_035439365.1 Bacteroidia bacterium | reverse complement strand
ATTTCTCCGGCAGTTGTATTTGTTTTTAAAACACTCACATTCGTGATGATGGGAACATCGCGCACCAAATGTTGACAAACACTGGATGAAGCATAACTTTCTGATTCATTCAGATACGTTGCAACGATGATGTATGAATAATCAATACCGTGAATAAGTCCCGTCCCTTTATTGGTATCAATGAAATGTTCGGTCTTGTAATCGGTTGTTCCAATAAGCTCATAGCCGCTGATTTTAGGTACACCTGTCACACATGGGTCATGCACCCAGGAGTCACAAACATCCTTTCTGTAAATTTTATATCCGGTGAGACGATTTACTCCAACCGTATCATGGCAGAATGGAGGGTCCCAGGTCAGGTCCATATACGTTCCAATAGGTTTTACTACAAGTCCTGTTACAGCAGGGGCAACAACGCGTATGGCAACAGTTTCAAAATTAACCAATGCATCCGGGTTTACATTGTCATCTACTTTAAATGTAACCTGATAAGGTAGTAGTTGGATTTGAGAACAATCAGGTTTCCAGCTGAATTTACCGGTAACAACTTTAAACGAATCGTTTGAAACAAACGTAGCTTTCGGATTTAATAGAAAGGGTCCTCCTGTGGCTGTAAGTGTTAATTTATTAGGGTTTGGATCTGAGGCTGTAACCGTAAAATTAAGTAAGCTATTGGCGGCAATACAGGTATCATTTACGTTTTGAATAATGGGAGCCTCATTTTGACAGGGTTTGATATCAATTTGCATATCTCTGAGAATGGAGCCAACAAAGTAGCGTTTCCCTTCTAGCAGGCTCCACTCTTCAATTAATATAGCAATGTTGTACTGGCAAATTTGAGTTGGGGCACACCATACAATATCACCATTTAAGGGGTTGATACTTTGTGCCGTCATACCGTCCGGAAATTGATACACAGAAATAGGTTGGCCATTGCCATAGCAAGCAACCAATTTATAGGCTAAGCTATCTCCCTCCGGATCAAATGCGCCAGGATTGTGCTCAAAACATTGCCCAACACATCCATTATCTATAGGTGGATTTAATAGCGTAGGGGAATTATTAGGCGGTAAAAAAGCATTGATTTGCAATTCGGTTCGTAAGAAAAAAGAAATTTGATCGGAAGCGGACCCACTGAAATTACAGATTTTTGAATTTCGATTAGGATCCTCCATGGTGATCACATATTTATTAGGTCCGGGATAGGTATGTCTACCAATGTATATGTTTTTTTTGATGTCATTCCCTAACGGTTCTCCCATAGGTGTGGCGCCGCAAGGGCTACCGGGAGATGCAAGACCATTGACGCGACTGAAGGTAGCACTTTGAGAATCACCAAAATTAATGGTCAGGCTGCATTTATCTGCCAGTGTACTCGACTCTTTTGTATAGGTGGTAACAGTAATTTCATAGGTGTAGCCACTAACGTGTTTATAGGTAATTTCACCAGCTCTGTTATGAGAAGCGAACGTGGTAAGCGCAATCACACAAAAAAAGGTAAAGAGTAGTATTTTTTTCATATCAATGGATTTCCCTCTTAAAAGGGAACTATAAATTTAGCATTTTATTTCATGCGGATTGAATCATTCCTTATAGCTGTTTAATTTTAGTAATTAATCTCTTGTTCCACCATATTAGCGGGCAATTGACGGTATTGATATTGTTGATTTCTTAACTGTGGTTCAAAACCGGCTTCCCGTATTGCATCCTGAATCCCTTTTGCAGTAAAGCGGTGAGGTGCTCCGGCTGCAGAAACTACGTTTTCTTCCAGCATAATGCTGCCAAAGTCATTTGCTCCGGCATGCAGGCACAATTTAGCGACATCCTTTCCAACAGTGAGCCAGCTTGCCTGAATATTAATCACATTCGGTAACATGATACGGCTCATGGCGATCATGCGAATGTATTCATCTCCTGTTACATTGTTTGTAATGCCTTTGTGACGTTTTAGAAGGGTTCCGTCATCCATAAAGGGCCATGGAATAAAGGCCAGAAATCCTTTTGCATGGGCAGGTTTTTCACTTTGAACTTCACGCAGCCATACCAAATGTTCGAAACGTTCTTCAATTGTTTCTACATGGCCAAACATCATGGTGGCCGAAGTTGTAATATCCAATTGATGGGCTGCACGCATGATATCGAGCCATTCACGGCCGGTACATTTACCTTTGGAAATAAGACGGCGTACACGGTCATTTAAAATTTCGGCTCCGGCACCAGGTAAGCTGTCCATTCCTGCTTCCTTTAAGGCGCGTAAAACGTCTGTATGTGTAGACTTCTCAAGTTTTGTAATATGTGCCACTTCGGGAGGCCCCAGTGTATGCAGTTTTAACTGAGGATAAAGCGTCTTAAGCTGTTTGAAAAGGTCTACATAAAACGGAAGACTCAAATCCGGATGATGGCCCCCTTGTAGTAACAGCTGATCGCCACCCCATAAAAATGTTTCTTCTATTTTCTTTTTATACGTGTTGATATCAGTAATGTAGGATTCTTGATGACCAGGTATGCGGTAAAAATTACAAAATTTACAATTGGCAATGCACACGTTTGTTGTATTCACATTTCGATCGATTTGCCAGGTCACCTTACCCGGTTGACCATTCTGTGGAAGAGAATCAGGTTTTTGAATTTTGCGTAATTCATTTCCAACAAACATTAAATCTGCGGTAGAAGCATGTTTAAATAAATAAACACCTTCCTCTATCGATAAAAATTCAAAATCGAGCGCACGTTTCAGTAACTGCTGAATGTTCATATTTTTTCAATTAAATGATCAACAAAATGGAACATCAAAAGTAAAGAATTTAATATGTAATAAGTAATATTTAATATTTAATAGGTAATCTGTGAACCTCTCCGAATCACATTACCTATTAAATATTACTTATTACATCAATATATATTCTTACTTTTAGAACCTGTAAAAATAGATTTTATGTCAGAAGAAAAAATTATAGTAGGAATTTCCCAGGGCGATATAAATGGAATTGGCTTAGAGGTTATCATTAAGACCTTCCTGGAACCACAAATGCTTGAAATATGTACTCCTGTTGTTTTTGGATCAGCCAAAACCGCTATGTATCACCGAAAAGCTTTAAACATAGAGGATTTTAGCTTTAATCAAATAAAGGAGTTTTCGGAAATTAATTATAAAAGAGCCAATATTATAAATGTATATGAAGAGGATGTTAATATAGAGTTGGGTAAACAAACAGATCTGGGCGGGAAATATGCTTTTAAATCTCTGGAGGCTGCATCCATAGCGCTTTCGCAAGGTAAAATTGATGTTTTGGTAACAGCACCTATTAATAAAGAAAATATTCAATCGCCGGAATTCAAGTTTGCAGGACATACGGAGTATCTGGATGAAAAATTCGGAGATGGAAACAGCCTTATGTTTTTGGTAAGCGATGGTTTAAGAGTAGCTGTTGTTACCGGGCATATACCGGTTACACAAGTTGCTTCTGCATTAACATCAGAGAAAATTCTCAAAAAAATACAAGTGCTCAATAAATCGTTGATTCAGGATTTTGAAATCCGTAAACCAAAAATAGCGGTATTGGGGCTTAATCCGCATGCCGGAGATAATGGCGTGATTGGGAACGAAGAACAACAGATCATTATTCCGGCAATCAATAAAGCAAAAGAAGAAGGGATATTGGCATATGGACCTTATCCGGCGGATGGCTTTTTTGGAAACGGAAGCTATAAAAAATTTGATGCCGTGTTGGCCATGTATCACGATCAGGGATTAATTCCATTTAAGACAATCGCATTTAATGCAGGGGTAAATTTTACGGCTGGTTTACCTGTGGTACGTACCTCCCCGGATCATGGAACTGCTTATGATATTGCCGGTAAGAACCTGGCTTCAGAAGAATCGTTCAGAAAAGCAATTTATACAGCAATTGATATTTATAGGACCAGGAAGCACTATGGGGAGATAACGTCTAACCCGTTAAAAATCAATCCAATTAAAAGAGAAAGGTAAAACCCCAATAATTTGTCTCAATTTAATACATAAACACATAGACACATAGTTACATAGATTATAACAATATTTAAGTACTTAACTATATATCTATGTGTCTATGTGTTTAAAATTTGCGAATAGCGAATCTTATTTTCAAAAGACCCGAAAATAACCTTAATTTCCC
>DAORKB010000268.1:0-4161 GCA_035439365.1 Bacteroidia bacterium | reverse complement strand
TTACTATCAACCACAAGCGTAACCGGCCCATCATTCACCAACTCCACTTTCATATCCGCTCCAAAAGTCCCTGTCTGTATAGGTTTTTCCAACTGGTTCTCCAACTGCACAATAAGCTGTTCATATATCGGTATCGCTACTTCAGGACGTGCTGCTTTTATATACGACGGACGATTTCCCTTTTTGGTAGAGGCATGTAACGTAAATTGCGAGATCAATAAAATATCTCCCCCGCTATCTTTTACCGATACATTCATCACACCGGCTGCATCATTAAATATTCTAAAATTTACAATTTTCGCAGCTATCCATTCTATATCTTCAACTGTATCTGCATCTTCGATCCCAACCAATACAAGCAACCCTGGGCCTATGCTTCCTTTTACCCTGCCATCAATTGTTACGGATGATTTACTGACACGCTGAATAACAACTCTCATCTTTTTTGTATTTTAAAATTCTGTTTCCAACTCCTCACCATTCATAATTCCCAAATACGTATGATACCTGGATGGTGCTATTTTCCCATCCTCAACCGCTTTGATGATGGCACACTTAGGTTCGTTAACGTGAAGACAATTATTGAACTTACAATCTGATTTTAATGCCCGCATCTCCGGAAAATAATCCGTTAATTCCTCTTTTTCCATATCCACCAGTCCGAGCTCCTTAATACCTGGTGTATCGATAATAAAACCACCATAGGTCAATTGATGCATTTCTGCAAAAGTAGTCGTGTGTTTTCCTTTTGAATGTGCATCTGAAATTTCTCCAACCTTAAGTGCAAGCTGATCATCCATTGCATTTACAAGTGTTGATTTACCAACGCCCGAATGTCCTGCTATTAGTGTTATTTTATCTTTTGTTAAGTTTCTCAACAATTCAATATCACTTTTTTGAAAAGCTGAAGCTTTATAACAGGTATAACCAATCGTTTTATATACAGCCATAAAATCATCCAGCTCCTTCATCAACACGGCCTCTTTTTCAAACAAATCTGTTTTATTAAAAACAATAGTAACAGGTATATGATAGGCCTCTGCTGTTACTAAAAAACGATCAATAAAACCATACGAAGTACGCGGCATCGCCAATGTAACAACCAATAGTGCCTGATCGATATTTGCCGCGAGAATATGTGACTGCTTTGATAAATTAATAGACTTGCGGATGATGTAATTCTTACGTTCGGCTATCGCATGAATAACTCCTTTTCCATCTCCTTCCATTTCAAATGACACACGATCACCAACTGCAATTGGATTGGTAGATTTTATATCCTTTGTTCGAAACACCCCTTTAATACGGCATTCCAAAACCTGGTTATCTTCATTCAGAACAGTGTACCAGCTTCCAGTAGACTTTATAACAACACCATTCATAATCAATTTTGGCTTTAACGTTTTTTACTGCAACAAATTTATTAAAAAGAATTAGCTTTGTAACACAAATGAAAGAGACGCACACATGTCGATAAAGGTAAATAATGTAACCAAGTATTATGGGGAACAAGCTGCATTAAATGATGTATCGTTTGAAGTAAACTCGGCTGAAATAGTTGGTTTTCTTGGGCCTAATGGTGCCGGCAAGTCAACCATGATGAAAATACTAACTTGTTTTATACCGCAATCAGCCGGTACAGCAAGTGTTTATGGTTTTGATGTGGCCGAAGAAAGTATTGAAGTTCGTAAACATGTGGGCTATCTTCCGGAACACAATCCGCTTTATCTGGACATGTATGTGAAGGAATACCTTGAATTTATCGGTGGTTTACATCACTTAAAAAATATAAAAAACCGTATTTCCGAAATGATTGAAATGACGGGGCTTCAGGTGGAACAAAAAAAGAAAATTGGTGCTTTATCAAAAGGGTACCGACAACGGGTTGGTCTTGCGCAGGCACTCATTCATGATCCACAAGTATTGATTTTAGATGAGCCCACCACCGGTCTTGATCCAAACCAATTGGCCGAAATCCGTAATCTGATTGTTGAAATCGGCAAACATAAAACAGTGATGCTTTCCACGCATATTATGCAGGAAGTAGAAGCCGTTTGTAACCGGGTGATCATTATTAACAATGGTAAAATCGTTGCCAATGATACCACCAGTGTTTTGCAGCATTCACAAACTAAAAACAAACAAGTACTTACCGTTGAGTTTGATAAAGCACCCAATGAATCGGCACTAAAAAACATTGAAGGTGTTAACACCATAACGCATTTAAAAGGCAATAGCTGGCAAATTGAGGCCATTGCAGAAGAGGATATACGACCAGCCGTCTTTAAATTCGCAGTGGATTATAAACTCGCTATTCTTACACTACAGAAAGAAGAGCAGCGCCTCGAAGATGTATTCAAGAACCTTACAAAATAATTCTTTCTGAATTTTAATTAATTGTTGTATTTTAGCCCCCTGTAAAAATCAATTTAAACACTTCATATTCTATGGGATATTTATTTACATCCGAATCCGTATCGGAAGGTCATCCGGACAAAGTAGCAGATCAAATTTCTGACGCACTAATCGATAACTTTTTAGCTTTTGATCCAAATTCAAAAGTAGCTTGTGAAACCCTGGTAACAACAGGACAAGTAGTGCTTGCAGGAGAAGTAAAATCTCAAGCTTATTTGGATGTTCAAACCATTGCACGTGATGTAATCAAAAAAATTGGTTACACAAAAAGTGAATACATGTTCGAAGCAAATTCATGCGGTGTATTCTCTGCTATTCATGAGCAATCTGGCGATATCAACCAGGGGGTGGATAAAAAGAAAAAAGAAGAACAAGGTGCCGGTGACCAGGGGATGATGTTTGGTTATGCAACAAATGAAACGGATGATTACATGCCATTGGCACTCGACCTTGCACACAAAATTTTAATTGAATTAGCTGCTCTGCGCAGAGAAAATAAAGAAATTAAATACCTTAGACCTGACGCTAAATCGCAAGTTACCTTAGAGTACGATGATAATAATGTTCCTGTTCGTATCGATGCGATTGTTGTTTCTACACAACACGATGATTTTGACTCAGAAGCGAAAATGTTGGATAAAATTAAAAAGGACATCGTTAACATCCTTATCCCACGCGTTAAAACAAAATATAAAAAGTTTGCTCACCTCTTTAACAATAAAATCAAATACCATATTAACCCAACCGGTAAATTTGTAATCGGTGGACCACACGGTGACACCGGCTTAACGGGCCGTAAAATTATTGTTGATACCTATGGTGGAAAAGGTGCACACGGTGGTGGAGCATTTTCCGGAAAAGATCCTTCTAAAGTTGACAGATCTGCTGCTTATGCTACACGTCACATTGCTAAAAATTTAGTTGCTGCAGGTGTATGTTCTGAAGTATTGGTACAGGTATCTTATGCAATTGGTGTTGCTCAACCAATGGGTATTTATATCAATACCTATGGTACTGCAAAAGTGAAAATGACAGATGGTCAAATTGCAAAAATCGTGGAAAACGTTTTTGATATGAGACCTTATTTCATCGAACAGCGTTTAAAACTACGTACTCCAATATACAGCGAAACTGCGGCTTATGGCCACATGGGTCGTAAAAATGAAACCGTTACAAAAACATTCACAAGCCCGGATGGTAAAACAAAATCAGTAAAAGTTGAATTGTTTACCTGGGAAAAACTTGATTTTGTAAAACAAGTAAAAGCTGCTTTTAAATTAAAATAAAGCTATTTTATCATTAAAAAAAAGAGCTGTTAGTCAACTGATTAACAGCTCTTTTTTTTATTCCATTCTCTTTCCCCCCTCACAAGCTTAATTATGTCAGAATTGGGCTAAATTTTTCCCAACACTTTTTGGTTTTTCATCAAAATGATCTAAATTTGAATAGGTAAACAGTTTACCCTAAAAATCTCGTCCCCATGAGCACAACCAACCAAATCAAGTATTTGATTATTGCCGACGATGACGAGGATGATCAAATGCTTTTAAAGGAAGCTATCCATGAGTATTCCACTGATATTCAATGCACTCCCATCCATGATGGAAGGCAACTCATGAATTTTTTGCATAAAGGAAACATTCCGGAATTATTACTACTCGATCTCAACATGCCCTATAAAAATGGGATGGAATGCCTTATGGAAATCCGGGCAACCGAATCGCTTAAACATTTACCTGTAATTAT
>DAORKB010000267.1:0-4164 GCA_035439365.1 Bacteroidia bacterium | reverse complement strand
CAATATATTTTAAATTCAGCTGAAGCTTCGCAGGCATGATTTCTTCAATATAGGTCTTTTCAGGATCGAGGGCTTTTCCTAAAATTTCATTTTCATTGCTGTATTCAATACTCGCATAATCCGTTATTCCGGGTTGAACAGATAGTACAAGCATTTGTTGCGCATTGTATAAATTGACATATTTTCGAACTTCAGGACGTGGTCCTACTAAACTCATATCACCAAGTAATACATTTAATAGTTGTGGTAATTCATCAATTTTATACTTACGGATGTAATAACCCATTCGTGTAATCCGAGGATCACGACCCCCAACCGTCAATAGGCCTTTTTTATCAGCATCGGTTCGCATCGAACGAAATTTAAATAAATAAAAATCAGTTCCATTTTTTCCAACCCTGACTTGTCTATAAAATATACCACCTTTTGAGTCAAATATGATCAATAGGGAAATAAGAAGAAAAAATGGAATCAGAATAATGATTCCAACGAGCGAAAAGAATATGTCGAATAAGCGTTTCAAAAATGATCTTGTGAAATGCAAATGTAAGAATAACGCTGATAATACGTTATAAATAACTAAATTAGTATTATGAGCCTAATACTTTCTTCACACTTTCCACAACGGCTTTAATTACACGACTCACCTTATCATCCGTTAAATCATAATACACAGGCAGAGAAATTTCCCGTGCATAATTATCAAATGTAACCGGATAGTTTTTTATATCATATCCTTGCTTTTTATAAAAACTCATCATAGGTACCGGGATGAAGTGAACATTTACAGAAACATCCTGATCAAAAATTTCTTTGATAATAGCATCGCGCTGCGCTTCTGTAATGTTTTTTATACGTAAAGCGTACAGGTGATAGCATCCCAATTTATGTGCTGTTTTGTATTCAGGAAGCTGTGCCCAACTTTGCGCAGTAAAAGCATTGTCGTATTGTTCAAAAATGTGTTTACGAACCTTTTGTGTGTCATTGTCATATCGAGAAAGCTCCACCATACCAATAGCCGCCATAATATCGGTCATGTTACACTTGTAACCGGCTTCAACAATATCGTATCGCCAATTGCCTTTTTGTGTTTTGGCCAATGCATCTTTGTCTTGCCCGTGTAAGGTTTTTACGCAAAGCAATTTATAAATGGCTTCATTATCAAATGGAGCAGGTAAGTTGAGCGCAACAGCACCGCCTTCGGCTGTTGTTAAATTTTTTACCGCATGAAAAGAAAATACAGAAACATCGGTAAGTGATCCAGCTTTTTTTCCTTTATAAACAGCACCGAATGAATGTGCCGAATCGGATAAGATAAGAATTCGTCCTAACTGCTTTTGCTCTTCTGTTTGTGGCTGAAAAGTGGTTTTGTGTTTTAATACCAGGTCGTTCAATTCATCATAATCGCAGGGATAACCCCCAAAATCAACCGGCATGATCACTTTTGTTTTGGAAGTAATGGCCTTTTCAATACTGGAAACAGCGATATTAAAATCAGATGCATTCACATCAACAAAAACAGGGGTTGCACCGCAATGTATTATTACGTTGGCAGTGGCAGAGTATGTATATGCCGGCAGTATCACTTCATCTCCTTCTTTCACACCAAACCACCGGAGCATAATCTCTAATCCTGCTGTAGCACTGTTAAGGCATAAAGTTGATTGATTGCCGCAATAAGCCGTCAGTTCTTTTTCAAATTGCTTTGTTCTTGGACCTGTAGTAATCCAGCCGGATTGCAAAACTTTGGTTACTTCATCAATTATTTTCTGATCTATATGAGGTGGTGAAAATGGAATCATTGGTTTATTTAGGTTATTTATGAGGTATAAAAGTAAAGCATAAAACGGAATTAAAAAAGGCGTAAAACATAACACCTGCTTCTGCCTCTAACATGGATTCTGTCAAAAAATTAAGGATCATGATGATGATGAAAAAAGTGTATATGGCGTTTTTTTCTTTGATGGATACAATCAACGGAACAATGAGCTGTATACAAAATACAAGAAAACCCAATAGTCCAATAGAAACAAATACCTGATAAAATTCATTGTGTGCATTCAATTGATTTTTTATTGCTCCGGTCATTCCTCTTCTTTCATACTCCTTTATTAATTCATCTTTTGCATCGCCTGTACCTACGCCAATCAGCAGATTTTCAGCAATGACCTGGTTGGCAGCTTTCCAAATGAGCATTCGCACTGCTGTACTTTCAGCATCCGTATTATTGGTGGTAGGTGCCATAAGGGCTTCTGCTGCAACTTGAATACGATTGGAGACAGCCGGAACAAATTTGATGATGGCCAAACCGGCAACAATGGTGAGTATAATTCCGGCAATACCGGCTTTATAATTTTTACAGCTGTAGTATATAAGTGCAGAAAAGCAGATGAGGACCAGTGTTAACAGTCCCAGCTTGGAAGAAAGAAGGACAAGTATAAATGTAAAATAGAAAATGATCAAAAGAGAAAGAATGATGGTGAATCGTCCTAACTCCTGTGAATTTTTTTTCAGCTGAATGAGTAGCCAGCAAACAGCCACATTCAGGTACATCGCCAGGTAGCTGGGGTGTATCACATGATTGGTAAAGGCTTCATAAAAGAAATTGTTTTCTCCTGTTGTATAATAACTGGAAACAGCATGTATTAAAAGCAACGCAGAACAGAGCAAACTGCCGCATATGAGCGCAATGAATACCTGCTGAACCTGTTTGTTTGCCAGGGGGCGGCTGGTATACAGCAGCGGAAAGATAAGAAGTGATAATTTTACCTGAATATCAAAATTTCCTGATCGCATGTTTGCTGTATATAATAAACCCAACAAATGCAATATATAAAACAGGATAAAGACCAGGGCTATTTTCGAGGCAGCAATTTTTTTAAGCTTTGCTTTAAAGTCACCTTCTATGAGCCAGTTAAGGGTCAACAGAATAATGATGACGGGTACATAACGGGCCAATGGCAAAAGAAATGCAATTAGCACTGAAAGGTAAAAATGTATGTTAGCGTGAATGTGTTGCTTTTTCAAATTACTTATTTGCTAAAATCCAATTATAAAATTCTGTTGCGATCTGATCTCTGGTAAATTTTTTTTGTACATATAAGAAACCATTTTCACCCAGTTGTCTGGTCAGTTCCGGATCATTGTATAACTGAAGTGTTTGGTGAGCCAGGTCTGATGCATCTTCCGGAATAAAAGCAAGTCCGGCTTTCCCCTGATTGATGAACAGCTCCTTTGCCTCTCCTTCTACACCCAGTAAAATGGGTTTTTTCATGGCCAGGTTCTCAAATACTTTGGAGGGGATGGCACCTTTAAATAAGTCGAGACGTTTTAAAGGGACAACTGCAACAGTAGCTGCCGCTACAACGGCTGGCATTTCCACTTTACTTACAGCATCAAAAAAGAAAATATTTTTTGCCTGAAGCTGCGTTTTTAAATACATTAGCTTTTGTTTTTCCGGCCCGCTGCCCACTAATATAAATTTGATATCCGTGTGTTCCTTTAATAGGGAAGCCGCATGCAGAATTACTTCTAATCCCTGTGCATGGCCTATAATCCCTGCGTAAAGAACAATAAAATCCTGTTCGGTGAAATTGTTTTTTTTACGCCAATCCGATGTTGCTTGATCGGATTTATAAAATTGCAGATCAACACCATTGGGTAGCCAGTATACTTTTTTATCAGGGAAACGGGCAGAAATATTTTTTACAATGCCTTGCGTTTGTCCACTGATCAAATCGGAATGACGGTATAAAAACTCTTCCAGTTTAGTGGCGATGTTTAAAAAAAAAGGGTTGGTTACAAGTCCTAGCCTTTCAGCACTTTCCGGCCAAAGATCAGATACATTGAATAATAATTTTGCACCTTTTAATTTTTTTAATGCATAGGCAGTTTTTCCAAGAAAAAGGGGAGGGCTTTCACAAAGGATGTAATCCACCTTCCCAATTTTAAAGCAACCAATAAAAAAAGATGAAAGGACGAAAGAGAAATAATTTAATAAACGTTTAAAAATATCTTTGCTGGTGGTTGTATAGATCCAGCTTCTGTAAATCTTTAATCCATCCATTGTTTCCCTTCTGAAAAAGGTATCGGTATACCCTTTATAAATCTTCATTTGAGGATAATTGGGCATAGCAGTTAAAATGGTAACTTCCACACCTTTTT
>DAORKB010000266.1:0-4176 GCA_035439365.1 Bacteroidia bacterium | reverse complement strand
ATTTTATATCAAACACACCTGATGTAGCATTCCCATACTCTGCAGGAAATGCACCAGTGATAAAATCTGAATTGGCTAACATGGTACCACTTAGCATACTTACAACTCCTGTTGATGCACCGGTAACAGAAAAATGATTCGGACTGGGTACCTCCACTCCTTCCAACGTCCAAAGCAAGCCTTTGGCAGCATTACCACGAATGATGATTTCATTGTCTCTATCGTAACCGCTTGTAACGCCAGCATGCGACATAGCCATACGTGACGGATCATTTAAACTTGCAGGATATCGTTTCGTGTCTTCAGCTGAAAAAGTCCGCCCACTTACTGTAATCATCTCGTTAGCGTTTCCTTTTTGAGCCTTCACCTCAACTGCTTTCAAGTTAACAAGTGCGCTTTGAAGTTCAACAGGAAGTACAGATTCCTTACCTGTTTTAATCAACCAGTTGGAGATAATTTTATCTTCAAACCCCAAACAAAAAATCCTGATCTCATACCGTCCCACAGGTACACTATCTATCCGAAACTCCCCTTTCTCATTTGTAATGGCTTGCAAAAGTGGATTTGTATTCAAAACCTGAATAATCGCCGCTTCAACATTTTTTTGTGTTTCGATGTCTTTAACAGTTCCTCTAATCGTTTGGTGGAAATTCTGGGAGAATACGTTTTGTGCAAATGAAAAATAAAACAAAAGGAATAAGATAATGGATTTAACCCAGGAAGATGTTTTACACAAATAAAAAGAAATCAAATAATCCATAAACAAAAGATAAATACACTCTTGTATTCATCAGACTAAAATACAAAAAAATCAATCGTTTTTGTTTATTTTTAATCAATCTATAAATTATACTGGTGATCGCTCTCGCTCTCTAAACTCACTCTATATTGTTGGGTTTTTATTCTCTCAAAAATTTTTGGTACCAGTAGCCTGAATCTTTTACAATGCGTTGCTGTGTTTTAAAGTCAACATATACAATTCCGAAACGAGGATGATATCCTTCACTCCACTCGAAATTATCGATGAATGACCAAACGAAATATCCTTTGATATTTATGCCTTCATCTTTTGCACGTTTTAATTCGCTGATATGTTGCTGGAGATAATCGATCCGGTATTGGTCATGTACACGATCGTGATGAGGTATGTCGTTAAAGGCTGCTCCATTCTCTGTAATAATTATTTTTTTTACCCCTGTGTATGCTGCCACTTTCTTTCCTGTTTCATAAATAGAAGGTGGATGAATTTCCCAATTCATGGAAGTTAGCGGTACTTTTCGTTTCTGTGCGTTTATGAGTTTTGCTCGTAAGTAGGGTACAAAATAAGAATGCTTTACAATTTCTCTTGTATATACCTGTATACCTATAAAATCGAAAGGTGTTTTCAGGCGTGCTTCATCTTCATCCTGCACATACTTGTAAATTGATTTTAATACATTCAAATCTGCATGCGGATAGAATAGTCCCAGGGTTGGTTCAAGTGCCATGCGGTTTAATATAGCATCCACACGTTTAGAAGCATGTAAATGTTTTGCATATGCTTTCATGTTTGCTGTTACATGTGGCTCAATATGGGAAAAAGAGAAAGTACTGCCCACCTCACTATCCGGATACTTTTCCTTAATTATCTGGAAACCTATATTCTGACATAAAGAGGCATGATGAATCGCCGGTAAGAAATTACGTAGTCCCGTTCTGCCTGGTGCATGTATTCCTAAAAAATAGCCTCCACCTGTAAATCCCATAGGTTCGTTTAGCACCATCCAGTGTTTTACTTTTTTACCAAAATGCTTTACACATAATTCAACATACGCTCTGAACCAATCCAGTATAGCACGATTTGCCCAACCTCCTCTTTTTTCAAGTTCATACGGAAGGTCCCAATGATACAGTGTTACCCAGGGAGTAATACCATTTTCAAGACAGACATCAATCACCTTGTGATAAAATTCTACACCTGCGTCGTTTACTTTTCCTATACCGTTTGGCAACAAGCGCGGCCACGAAATGGAGAAACGAAAATGTTTAATACCTAATGCTTTTAAAAGAAGAATATCCTGCTCAAAACAATTATAAAAATCGGCGGCTTTGTTTCCGTTATGATTCTGATAGATTTTTTTAGGTGTATTGGAAAATACATCCCATATCGACAACCCCTTTCCATGTACATCATGAGCTCCTTCTATCTGGTAGGCTGATGTGGAAACACCCCAACAAAAATCATCTTCAAAATCGCTTGCCTTCACCAATTATTTTTTTGCCAATTGTAAATTCAAATCTGCTGAGGAAAAATTGAATGGTGCCGGACTCTTTACTTGTATTCCTGCACTCATAAGGGCTCTTACAATTTGTTCCGAATTATCCGGATAATCTACATTTACTATATCGGTTGAGTACATCCAGGTAATCAATTCGGGGATATATTTTTTCTTTAATTTTTTAACGATCGTAACACCCATTTTCTTTAATGCAAATGCATTGCATTTTTGCTCAAACTGACTTTTTTGTGGAATTACCAATAGTTTCTTTTTCAAAAATAAAGCATCAGCGGTAGTTGAAAAACCTGCGGCTGTAATTACTCCTTTGCAATTAGCCATTTGTTTTAAAAATTCAACTCTGTTCAGTGGTAACACACGCACATTTTTTTTGATAATAGCTTCCTTCACATTCGAAAAAACAACAAACTGTTCTTTTTCAAATTGCTTAAAAATATTGATTATCTTTTCAGGTGCATAAGCGGGTAAATACACCAAATAAAAATCCTCTTTCTTTGTTTGTAATTTTCTCACCTCATCACTGATAATGGGTGTAAAAATTTGCGGGTTGTATTGTTGAAAGTGAATTCCGAAATTCACGGTTGTTGGTGCATAATATTTCAACACCAGCTTACCGGCAACATCCATCGATTTTGGTATGGGCACGTTTGGTGTAAAAATCGAGTTCTGATTGCTAAAGCCAATGCATCGCTTTTTTTGTTTCATTGCTGCCCAACAGGATATGGGCTCAAAATCACTGATCACAAAATCATATTTTTTTAGATCCAATTGCTTTACCTCTTTTAGAAAACGTTTCAATTTATTTTTTTTATACGTTTCCCGATAATCGATACCTCCTTTTTTACCAAAGCAAAAACTCATTCCTTTAAATTGATGATCCACTTTAAATGGAAGAGACAGATTGTAAGAAAAGCCGCTTACCAATACATCCACATCTGCATACTTCTTCAATACAGGTATTAGCGCCATTGCTCTTGTTATATGTCCGTTCCCGGTACCTTGTACAGCGTATAAAATTTTCATTTTTAAGAACCTGTTAGTTTAAATTCACCCACTAATTCCTGAAATAACTCTGCGTTGTTCTTTGACATGCTCGTATTATAATCCAGTTGAATGGATTTAGCCAGTGTATCTTCCCGGTATTTATAAATTTCCCAGGCGCCATCATGATATTCCAACGAGGTAAGGTTTTCTATCCAATCACCAGAATTGAGATAAGTAATGTTTCCTTTTTCGGTTTCTACATTTTTAATCACCGGTTGGTGAATATGCCCGCACACTACATATTGATAGCCTTTATCCATCGCGATATCAGATACAGTGGTTTCAAAATCATTGATAAATTTCACCGCACTTTTTACACTGTCTTTTACTTTTTGTGAAAACGAATATTTTTCTTTTCCTATTTTTTGGCGGTACCAGTTAAAAGCGTGATTAATCAGAATCAGTGTATCGTAACCTATTGCTCCTAATTTTGCAAGCCATTTGGAGTGTTTCATCGTAACATCAAATACATCTCCATGAAATATCCAGGTTTTCTTTTTATCGATAGTAAGTAGCAGTTTGTTGACAATCGAAAAATTCGAAATTTTGAAACCAACAAATTTCCGAAGCATTTCATCGTGGTTGCCGGTAATGTAGTAGATCTGCGTTCCTTTTGAAATGAGGTCAATAATATGATTGACAACCATCATGTGTGATGTTGGCCAATAATGCTTGGAGAATTGCCAGATATCAATTATGTCACCATTGAGGATCAATATTTCCGGTTCAATACTGTTCAGGTATTGAAGCAGTTCTTTTGCGTGGCAACCAAATGTTCCGAGATGTATATCGGAAATTATTGCCAGCTGAACTTTTCTTTTATAGGCCATTACTATATGTTTGGTTTATAATGCTT
>DAORKB010000265.1:0-4182 GCA_035439365.1 Bacteroidia bacterium | reverse complement strand
GAATCATCTATTTCTCTTTTTCTTTTTGTTTCAAGAGGTAATTATATACCTGTTAGACCAAGAAAATCTAAAATTGAAGTGCAAACCTTTAAAATGTTGATGAAATGTGTGTAAGGTGTCCGTTCGAGCGGAGTCGAGAACAGCGCGTAAGCTTAAGAAGCAATTAAAGCCATCCCACAGTTCTCGACTCCGCTCGAACGGACATCATCCCACGTAGCCTGCGAATAATTGACTTTACCGCTATTATTCTCTTGGTCCAACAGGTATATAATTACCTTTCAAGACAAAAGAAAAGAGAAAAAATCATGTCATTTTTACTGAAAACCTCGTAGAATAAGAAAGCTAATTAAGGTTACAAAATCAACTTAAATTAATGTTCAAAAAATAATTTTATTTTAAAACATTTCTTTAAAACTCCCGTAAACTCATTCCGAAAAGACTTGCCGCGTGTTGCTCCGGTCGAATTGTTGGGTGCGGCTCTTTCAATTAAAAGCATTATTCCGCGTGTTGATCTGGATGAATAGTTGGGTGCGGATTTTTAGTATGGGAATGAGGAAGACGAGAAGTTACGATTTGTTTGCAGTTGGTCTTCCTCACATCCCTTTCTACGATAGAAGGTTGGTTGATTAATTGTATATAAAAAAAATCCCGAATCGGTTTGATTCGGGATTTTTTGTGTTGTTTATATTCTATTTCACTGATTCAACAACTGCTTTAAAAGCTTCCGGGTTGTTCATCGCTAAGTCAGCAAGTACTTTACGGTTTAAGTTGATGTTTTTTGCGTGAATTTTTCCCATGAATTGAGAGTAGGATAAACCATGAGGACGAACACCAGCATTGATACGTTGTATCCAGATTGCACGGAAATTACGTTTTTTCTGTTTTCTGTCGCGGTATGCGTATGTTAAACCTTTTTCAAGAACGTTCTTTGCAATTGTTAGAACATTTTTTCTTGCACCCCAATATCCTTTTGTTTGTTTAAGGACTTTTTTTCTTCTGGCTCTTGAAGCCACCGAGTTAACCGATCTAGGCATTTCTTTTTGTTTTTTTTGGTTTCAGCGTTTCTTTTTAAAGAAACTTATTACTGAGTACCTGGTTATTATTAGTTAAACTGTAATTAATTTTTCGGAAAATTATTTTCCAATAGTCAACATTGCTTTTACGCGAGGCATATCTGTTTTGTCAACTAAACCAGCATGCGTTAACGCACGTTTTGCTTTGGTTGATTTTTTAGTCAGGATATGACTTTTGAAAGCATGCTTTCTTTTTACTTTTCCTGTTCCGGTAACTGAGAATCTCTTCTTAGCACTGGAATTCGTTTTCATTTTAGGCATCTTACTGTATTTATTTTTATTGTTTGTATTTATCTTTTTTCATTTAAAAGGATTACTGCGCAAACCTACGTCAAGGCTTCGGTTTACAAAGTAGGCCTACTGCGTGATCCATAGCTTCAGCGAAGGATCATTTTTTCTTCGGTGCAATCACCATAATCATTTTCTTTCCTTCCAAAATCGGCATTTGTTCTGCTTTTCCGTACTCCTCTAATTCATTCACAAAGCGAAGTAATAAGATCTCACCTTGTTCTTTAAACAGGATCGAACGGCCTTTAAAGAAAACGAACGCTTTTACTTTCGATCCTTCTTGCAAAAATTTAATTGCATGATTCTTTTTAAAATTAAAATCGTGCTCATCTGTTTGCGGACCAAAACGAATCTCTTTGATTACAGTCTTTGCAGCTTTCGCTTTTAGCTCTTTTTGTTTTTTCTTTTGATCGTATAAAAATTTCTTATAATCAACAACTTTACAAACCGGTGGCTCTGCATTCGGAGAAATCTCAACCAGATCCAACCCAGCTTCTCTTGCTATTTCAAGCGCTTTTTCAATTGGATAAATACCAGGTTCCAACCCTTCTGCAATAACACGTACTTCTTTTGCACGGATACGTTCATTGATAGCATGTAAATCTTCTTTTCTTCTTTGACCGCCTTTTCCAAAGCGATTGTCAGGACGAGGGCCAGTACTTGCCGGTGGAGCTCCACCTGGTTTTACAAATTTATTTCCGCCCGGAGCCGGTTTACTAAATTTATTCCCTGTATTGTTAAATGGTGCTGCTATTGTTTGATCCTCCTTAATTATTAAAAGCGTTTATAACTGTATATCTTTTTAACTAAAAACCTGTACGCGGTTTAGAATTTCATCATTAATTATTTTCGCAAACTCTTTCACACTAAAACTACCAAGGTCGCCATCTGCTTGTTTACGAACAGAAACAGTGTTTTCTGCCTCTTCTTTTTCGCCAACAATTAACATATATGGTACTTTTTTCAATTCCGTATCACGGATTTTTTTCCCTATTTTTTCGTTTCTTTCGTCTACGAGCCCGCGAATATCGTAATTATTTAGCAATTCTAAAACTTTTTTTGCGTAATCGTTGTATTTTTCACTTATAGGCAATACCGTAACTTGTTCAGGAGTGAGCCATAATGGGAATTTACCGGCGCAATGCTCGATCAAAACCGCCACAAATCGCTCAAGTGAACCAAAAGGTGCCCTGTGAATCATTACCGGACGGTGTTTCTGGTTGTCGCTGCCCGTATATTCAAGCTCAAAGCGCTCCGGAAGGTTATAATCCACCTGAATGGTACCCAACTGCCACTTACGGCCTATCGCATCTCTTACCATAAAATCCAGCTTTGGACCATAAAAAGCAGCTTCACCATACTCCACAACCGTTTTTAAGCCTTTTTCCTGAGCCGACTCAATAATCGCCTGCTCCGCCAAACGCCAGTTTTCATCGGTTCCGATGTATTTGGTCTTATTATCCGGGTCACGTAATGAAATTTGAGCGATGTAATCATTGAAATCCAATGCTTTAAATACATAAAGCACCAGGTCAATTACCTTACAAAACTCTTCTTTTACCTGGTCCGGGCGGCAAAATAAGTGGGCATCATCCTGTGTAAAGCCACGAACACGGGTTAACCCATGTAATTCTCCGGCTTGCTCGTATCTGTAAACGGTACCAAACTCAGCATAACGAACCGGTAGGTCCTTGTATGACTTTGGTGAGGCTTTGTAAATTTCGCAATGGTGCGGACAATTCATTGGTTTCAGGAAAAATTCCTCCCCTTCATGTGGGGTGCGGATGGGTTGAAATGAATCGGCCCCGTATTTTTCATAATGTCCGGAAGTGATATACAGGTTTTTGTTCCCAATATGTGGAGTTGCTACCTGCAAATACCCGGATTTTTTTTGTGCCTTTTGTAAAAACTGAACCAGGCGCTCACGTAAATCAGCTCCTTTAGGTAGCCACAAGGGTAAACCCATTCCAACTTTTTCAGAAAATGTAAATAGTTCCAGTTCTTTACCCAATTTACGATGGTCGCGTTTTTTCGCCTCCTCCAGCAAAACCAGGTAGTCCGTTAAGTCTTTTTGCTTGGTAAATGTGATTGCATAGATACGGGTCAGCATCTTGTTTTTTTCATCTCCTCGCCAATATGCACCTGCAACATTCATGATTTTAGCAGCTTTGATAAAGCCGGTATTCGGAATGTGTGGTCCACGGCAAAGGTCTGTAAAATCACCTTGTTCATAGAAAGTGATCTGACCGTCCTGTAAATTCTCTAATAGATCCAGTTTATAGGGATCCTGCTTTTCTTTAAAATAGTCAATTGCATCTTTCTTCGATACTTCCTTTCGAAGGTAAACACTGTTTTTCCTTGCCAGCTCCAGCATTTTATCTTCTATCTTTTTGAAATCATCCTGTGAAATGGATTTTCCGCCAAGGTCGATATCATAATAAAATCCGTTTTCGATCGGCGGACCGATTCCGAATTTTGTTCCGGGATAAAGTGATTCAATGGCTTCAGCCATTAAGTGGGCTGATGAGTGCCATAAGGTTGATTTTCCCTCCGTATCATTCATGGTGAGCAATACCAGTTTTGCATCGGCAGTAATAGGACGGGTTGCATCGACAACTTCACCATTTACTTTTGCTGCTAAAACATTTCTTGCTAAACCTTCGGAGATGGATTGCGCTACTTGAAGCGCTGTGGTTCCTGCTTCATACGTACGAACGGAACCGTCGGGTAATGTGATATTGATCATAGTTGTGGTTTTGTCCAAACACCCAAACAAACGGGCACAGGAGTTTATAGTGGATGCAAAGATAATTGTATTCAG